>DATAQX010000232.1:0-3118 GCA_036264455.1 Silvibacterium sp.
ATGGCCCCTTGCCTCCGGCTCCCACCGCGCCTAACATGGCTGCGCGCGAAACCACCCTCTTCTCGCGGGAGACTCCCTGATGCGATCGAATCGAAATTATCACTTCTTCATAGCTGTCCTCTTTGGATGTGCGGCTCTGGCGGCGCAACTGCTCGCTGCCGGGCGGCGGTACGAGAGGGCGGCCGCCACGGGCCCGCTCACGCCGGACGACGTCGTCCTCGCCAAAGCCTACCGCTTTAAGAGTGGCGGCTGGATTTACGTGCACCTCGAGGGCTCGCCCCACGACATCGGCTACCAGCACGGCTACTTGCTCGGGCCGGAAATTGCCGATGCCTACGCCGCGCTCAGTCTTCAAATGACGCACAACACCCAGCGCGACTGGGAATTTTTCCGCACCGCTGCGCGCCAGATGCTCTGGCCGAAAATCGATCCCGAATATCAGGCGGAGCTGAAAGGCATTGTCGACGGCCTCAAAGCCCGCAGGGTGAAGCTCGATCTCTACGACGTTGTGGCGATGAACGCCTTCGAAGAGCTGCCCGGCTACTACGTTCCGTGGGTCAACGAGCAGGCCCACTTGCAGAACGCCCCGAAAATTCACAGCCCCGAAAATTGCAGCGCCTTTGTCGCCACTGGAAGCTGGACCAAAGACCACCAGATCGTGATGGCACACAACAATTGGACGAGTTACGTGAACGGCGAGCGCTGGCGAATCATCTTCGACATCGTTCCGCAGAAGGGCTATCGCATGCTCATGGACGGCTTTCCTGGCGTCATCGCCAGCGACGACGATTTCGGCATCAATTCCGACGGCCTGATGGTCACCGAAACCACCATTTCGAATTTTCACGGCTGGGACGACAACGGCAAACCGGAATTCGTGCGGGCTCGCAGGGCGCTTCAATATGCCGGCTCGATCAACGAATATGTGGTGATCATGCTGTCCGGCAATAACGGTGGCTACGCCAACGACTGGCTTCTCGGCAACCAGAAGACCGGCGAGATCGCCCAGTTTGAGCTGGGCCTGAAGCGCACCAAGCTCTATCGCACCACCGACGGAATCTACGTGGGCTCGAATTTTCCCAGCGATCCCGACGTGATGCGCGAAGACACTTCGTTCGATCCGAAGAACATGGCCAGCTCCCCCAACGCGCGGCACGCTCGATGGGATCAGCTGATGAATGAAAATAAGGGCAAGATTGACATCGCGATGGCGCAGGCTTTTCTCTCCGACCATTACGATACCTACACGAAAACGGCGATGCCGGATCATCGGACGCTTTGCGGTCATGGCGACTCATCAGTTGACGGTGATCCCACCTGGGACATGCGCCCGTACGATCCGATGGGCGCGGTGCAGGGCAAAGTGATGGACAGCAAAATGGCCGCGAACATGAGCTTCATCGCGCGCATCGGGCATCCCTGCGGGGCGAACTTCAATGCCGCGCAATTCCTGCACGAGCATCCGGAGTTCAACTGGCAGTCCCCCGTGATGCGCGATATGAACGCCGGTCCCTGGACGCAATTCCGCATCGGCCAGACCGAGCCACAAAATAGAGGCAATTAAGAATTCTTCAGCTGACAAGCTGTCGAAGGATCGACAGCAGCAACTGCCGATGCTTGCGACGTGGCATGCTGCGCCCCGCTCTTATATCGATGAGCGCTCTACGTGAAAGACTCGATAGATCCGCGATCTGACACGGGTGATGAGTCGGATCAAGGCCGTGTATCGCAGCTGGGGCATTCCCTGTGCCGGGCCAGCCGTCTATCGGCCGCGCCATGGTGCGGAATGGTTAGCCAAGATCGTAGAACCCGGAGTTCGCCAGCGAGTCGAGCGGCTCTACCAGCAACTGGACGCATTGAAGCCTTTGCAGCAGGAAGCGCGACGCGATCTGCTGGCGGAGACAACGAAGAGCCTAGAATGTCGCCGGCGCTGACAGCTCAACCCGCCAAATGGGCCCTCCGTCATAAAAAGGCCCCTCTGATTTGACGAACGCCGGGGACTCGCCAACGACAACCCAAACCTGCGAACTCTGCGGCTGCTTTCCCATCAGACCTTCTAACAATCTAGCCGCACCTCCGGTCTTCACTTTTATAATGTAGCGCATGGCCTTGAGTTTGATCGTGCCGTGCGAGATCGGTTCCTCTCCTTGTGGAACGATTACTAGGTTGACCAGCCGTGCCTTCGGCGTGGTTACAACGTAAGAGACGGTCGTTTCGGGCGCACTCGGCTGAATGTGCTTCACCAGCGTGAAAAGCAGTCCATTGGCGACGTCTGCGGGTAGAGCCAGTCGCTGGCTTACGGCTTTTTCTTTGCCGTCGTCATCTGTGTAGCGGGCCGTGACCTCACCTGTGGAAGTGTTGAGCGATGTCTCGATTGGATGCTTAAACGAAGGACCCCGCTCGATAAGATGGTCGCTCAAAAGTCGGAGACTGCCGCTCTGGGAGAATATCGTCGCATCGTCGTAGACGGAACCGTCTTTAAAGCGAAAGAACAGATGATCGGTTACACGATCACCCTCTGCGACTTGCGTTATCTCACCGTCAGCCAGAAGCTCACCTTGCAGGGTGCGGAGCGTGAGAAACCCCCGCATCAGGCCCTCTTTGTAACTCACATCTCCAGTAGCGGAAAAGAAATTCGGTTCATCGAGAGTGCAATGGAGAAGCGTACCGGCCGGAACCACCACCTCCTGTGCGCGCGTTCCTGTGTGGAAAAGCAAGAAGAACAAGGACAAAGTCAAATACACTGAAATATGACGCATGTTTGGCCTCCTGATAAGGGGTCAGGCAGCACAAACACGAGAGAAGAGCGGAAAAAGATAATTAATAAGGAGCAGTTGCTTAAGCTGCCTTGACCGAGATGTAATTTCGGCAAGCTACTCCTTCAATAGGCGTTTGGCAATAGATAATTGATCCCGATCCACGCTAACGTTGCAAATGTTTTGCGAATTGGGTAACGCGGACTACGCGCTCGTGGCCGCTACAGACGCCCGTTGGCTTACTGGGAGGGTGGGATTCGAACCCACGAGACCCTTTCGGACCTAACCGTCTTCAAGCATTCAGGAATTCACCTACCGTCATGATTCTCTTGCTCGGCACGATGAACCTGATGGTGGCAATC
>DATAQX010000233.1:0-6169 GCA_036264455.1 Silvibacterium sp.
CGTGGCCGCTCTCCGTTCGGGCGGCGGCGCGGCGCGACAGGTGGTGCGACGAGCGTTGGAAGGCCGCTATTGTCCAATCTTCTCCAATGCGTTGTGGCTCGAATACGAAGATCTTTTAGGTCGACAGATCTGGACGGACGAAACGACAGATCAGGAACGTCGGCAGGTTCTGGCCGGACTTGCGGCAGCGGGACGATGGATCAAGATATACTACGGCTGGCGGCCCAATCTCGCCGATGAGAACGATAACCACCTTATCGAATTAGCTGTGGCCGGTGCGGCGCGGGCGATTGTCACACATAACGTTCGGCAGTTGCGTCGCGGTGAATTGCGCTGGCGCGACCTGCTCGTACTCACCCCGGCTGAATGCTTGGAGCGATTGACATGACAACTTTGACCATCCGCCTCCCGGAGGATACGAGTCTGCGGCTGAAACAGCTGGCGGCATCGAGGGGCATGAGCCTCAACAAGCTGATCGAAGAACTGAGCACGGCGGCATTAGCAGCGCATGATGCGGAGACCCGGTTTCGCGTGCTGGCCGCGAGTGCCGATCGCAACGCGGCCCTGGATATTTTGGCGCGGCTCGACGAACTCGATCGCTCGAAAACGTCATAGCCGCCATCATTCGAAGCGGCGTCCCAGCTGCTCCAGGCTGAGGCGCAAGCCGGCCTCGCTGTCCTCCGCCCGCAAGCCTGGCGGCAAGTTTTTGAACACCAGCGTGACTTCGGTCCCACCGGACACCTCTTCGAACGTCGCAATCATCGTCATCTCCCCGAAGATAGCCGGATCAGTGGTGACGAAGCTGACGGCTTCGACGATCCTGCGGGGAGGCGTCAGCGCCACAAACCGCACGTTGACCATGTCCTCTCTGTCGGACGTCTTGCCGCGGAAAAGGCGCTCTTCCGCCGGATAGAACAGCGACATCCGATATCCACCCCCGACCCGCGCGTCGAATTCGTGGATCTCGCCCGTCAGCTCTCCTGGAGGGAGCCAGTCGATCAGAGCGATCGGGTCCAGGAAGGCCGCGTAGACTTCTTCGGCCGGGCCCCGATGACCCTCGATGTGCGGATCCAGGCGCCTGCATGCTCTTCGGTCATGAGGCGGCTCCCCTTGATCCTGGTCAACATCAGTCCTGAACATGAGACTGGCGAACAACTCCAATTTCCACCCTTTACAGCACTTGAGGCCACTGCGTACCGCGGCTCGGATCGAACTCGGCAGAAAAGGTCGGTTTACGACCGGTTCTCTTCCTGCCCCGAAGCAGACACTTGCGTTTTGATCGCACGGCAGGATAACGCCCTCCATTTGTTTACCGCACAGTCCACCTGCCAGCAGTTCATCTTGGAGATGGGATAGGGCTTTCCATATGCTCACAGCGGTTGAAGGATAAATCCCTCAAACGTAATTAGATTGGCGCCCGTACCCGCTATCGCGTCTTTAATATTAGACAACTCTTCCGAGCTTGCGAGCACCACCTGCCGGCTTGAAATATTACGTGCAGCCCACTCGATGAAAGCTTGAAGGCTCGGAGCCTCGATTTCTTGTTGACCGGGCTCGTCAAAGACGACAAGACCACAATGATTCGTGTCCCATCGCCTGGATAGTTCGATCAATGCCAAATAATAAGCCCATTTCAATCTAATTGCATCACTCGCTGACACCTCAAAAATTATTTCTTTCTCGACCATTTCTCCATCTTCAGTCGTTCGACGTAGCGGCCGAAAATTATCCCGCGACAATTCAATCTCATCGGGGCGGAATGAGCGGAATCCATAACGCCCAAGGTGCTCTTGGACCGAAGTTTCAAACCCCGAAATCTTCGACAGGTCGGCAGAGGTGAGATCATCTGTAGAAAGGCGACGCAGCCTATCTCGTAAGTCCGCCCACTCCTGCGCAAACGCTCGCATTTGATCTATGAGCGTATCGACTTTTTCTTGAGTAGCCTGAAGATGATCAAGCTGAGCTTGGAGCCTGACCATCGCCTCGACGGTAGCCCGAGAGGACGACAGCGATGGTTGGACGAGAGACTGGCGCAAACCACGAATTTCAAGATTGAGCTCGCGAACCGCCTGTTGCGTAGCATAGTATCTTGAATAAATATCTTTACTTCGTTCATCCGACGTATGGAGCGCCAATCGGTACAGTTCTATTTGAGATCGAATGAAAGTAATATTTTCGTCCAGCGCCATGCTCTTTTGCGCTATTACTGGAAGAAGCTCGCTGGTGACACTCTGATGACAAGTGGGGCATATGCCATCACCTGCTATCTGACCCAATTCCGACCCTAACTCTTTGAGCTTCAGCGCATCTTGGTTTCTCTTCAGATCTGCTTCTAAACCTAGAAGCCGGCTCTCTATCGCACGATGATCCTGAAGTTCCGCGTTATACTCGG
This sequence comes from Silvibacterium sp., assembly GCA_036264455.1. GTDB lineage: Bacteria > Acidobacteriota > Terriglobia > Terriglobales > Acidobacteriaceae > Silvibacterium. The sequence continues at coordinate 2,393 of DATAQX010000233.1, forward strand.
TTCTGAGAGTCTCTAGATTGGCCGTTTGCGCGCCGAGATGTTCCTGTGCATCTTCGAGCCGCTTCTCAATTTCCGGAGCTGCTTCTTCAGCTGTTGGGACTTCGCGAGCCTCCAAATCCTTGAGGCGCATCGCCAAGTCATGCAACCCTGCCTCCAACGGCCGCCACTCGTCGTCTTCGAGCAGTTCGATCTCGACGTCTGGTGCATGGGCAAATTCGGCGGTAGGCGATGCGGGAAGTCCTCGCAGGCGGACCAAGGGACCAGCTTGGTCAGCAAGGGTGGCTCGTAGCTCCGACCATTTCTGCTGGTTGGCGGTCAAGAGCCGCCGAATTTCGGCGCGCTCACGCCGGTTTCGGCCCGCTTCCAGGTTGAGCAGGAACTCCAGAACCCGCCGCGCGACATCCTGTATGCGTAAGAAACTCGGGAATGGCCCCTGTATCGTTGCCCAGCCGCGCTTTTGCTCAACAAACAACATAGGAAAGATGGCTTCGAGATAGAGCGGGACTTCTCCTCCGTCGAACCGAGGGACCAGAGGCAGATCCCAACCAATGAATTTGGCAAGATAATGGTGGAAGCCTTCTTCTCGCTGCGCAGCCCCAGGGTCGTGGACGAAGAAGTCACGCTGGCGGCCCATGTCGCTACTCGCCCGCGACAGCCGTGCAGAATTCCACGTTTGGATAAGTTTTGTGTCTTTACCGCCAGTAATGTCACGACGAATCGTCAAAACGTCGCCGCTTAGGTTCTCGATTTCCAACTCGATGTAAGACTCCAACACAGGCTCGTACGGATCATCTCGTCGCCGATGAATTCGCTCTCGCATAGCATAAGGAAGAGGAACTTGGAGTTGCGGCCCGAGCGATCTCTCTAAGCCTAACGCGTATACGATTGCTTGAAGGCAAGTTGATTTACCCGAGGTATTGCCGGCATGAACAACATTCAAACCGGGCAGAAATGGCAGTTCTACCCCAAAACGATTAAGGCTCGTGATCGCTCGGAGCCGCAGATGTCGAAGGCGCAACATTACCTGGCTCTTGGAACGCTCAAAAGACGAGACACAAACGCCTCACTGATCTTCTTTGCATCACCCTCAAGGAATGCCTTCTCCTCGATCAGTAGATCGTCTCTGCTTGCTATGGCCTCCGCGGCCTTCGATCCAGAAACCGTCAGTTCCAGACCCGAGCGAGAAGAAACGCGTTGCCAAATCGCAAACCCTTCGCCAACGGTGAAATCGAGCGCTCTACCAAAGGCGGGCTCCACCGGCATTTGCCAAAACAACGTTGGCACAGAACCTTCGAGAATACCAAGGAGACGCTGCCTCGCTTTGACCGAACGACTGGCATAGTTCAGGACGTGCAACTTCGCCAAAGATGCCCTTCGCGCTCGCGAAGATTCTAGCATGAGCAAAATGAGCGATAAACGCCAAGTAATGCGTAGATCGCCAGGCACCGGAAGAGGTCGAGGTGTAAATGAAAAATCACGCGCGTTGTAAAGTACGACACTCATAATCAATTTTCAGGAAAATCTAGAGGACAACGAATGAGCCAGTCGCTAATAGTACCTGTAGCAATTTCGGTAATTGTGGCACGAGCTAAGTCTGGTAGGTCTGCCCTCAGGCTCTCTTCAATTCTGCTCACGCTCTCGGCCAATTGATCGCTCGGCATCCCCGAACCGGCCCCAATCGTAATCATCCGATTTTCCTCGGCCGATAGACAACCAAGCGACCGCTCCCACAACACGGCGTGATCCAATCGCAGAGCATCCAAAGCGTTCTCTCGGATCAAATGCGCGCGAATATGGCTCGCTGCCCGCTGCTCTATAGTTTGGGGCTGATCTTTTGGATAAGCCCGAGCTAGTTTCTGAGTGAGCCTCTTAGCAATGTCGCTATCAGATCGCGCGGCGACTTCAGCATCAGATGGTCGCTCAAATGCAAGAGGTGGCCCCAATGACTGAATTCGCAAGACCTCGAACTCAGTAGCAAAATCTTCCTGCGATTGCACAAGCGCTTCGAATCTCAAGCTTACAAAGGGCAGGTTGTTATTTTTTAATTCGACGCCCTTACCTCGAACATATGCAACTATAGCTTTATCATCCAAAAATGGGCACAATAAAATCCATCGCTCCGCTCTTACCGTTTGTAAGATGCCCGATATAATTTCCTTGTACGTTGTCAGCTTCCTGAGATCTCGCCTGGCCTTTTCTTTCATCGCGCTCGCGGCCTTGGCCACATCACTAATTTCCTGTGGTGCGTAGCATTGATAGAGGCAGCCGTCGGTCGAGAAGAATTCAATCCCTGCATCGCCCTGCACTATATCGGGGACGATCTGCACGTTCTGCGGTTTGTGGCGTAGCTGAACCAGTCGCAGCGCAAATGCCTGCCAGCCATCCCCATCCCACGCTCGCCGGTAGCTCATCACCAGCCCCACGACTTTGAGTTAACTATAGCGGCCATTTTCAGCCAACAACAGCGCATGCCACCGCAGATTTTGCGGGGCGATTTGGGGCAGGCAACACAGATTGGGGTAGCCTAAGGATACCGCAGTTCCTCCGAAGCTTTTCGGGTCACGCCGCGGTCAACGAAAAGCCCGGCGGACGGCAGGCAAAAGATCAATACTCACTCGCGAGGGCTAGTGCACCAGTTTGAACTTCTGCTTTCGGCGCAACCTCGCCCTCGGCGCGCGTATCGGCGAAGGACCGGGTTCAAGCTCATGGCCGAACTTTAAATTGAGACATCACCGGCTAAGCGCTCTGGTGCACAACTCCGGGTTCATGAGCTAGGCTTTCCCGACCTACGCCTCAGCAAGGAACGACGCATGGACCTCGACGCCCTCCTAACCCATTGCCGCCTCGCCGACGGGCGCCTCGTCGATACCGGGATCGCTGGCGGACGCATCGCGGCCATTGGCGGGGATGCCGCGCCGTCGCTGTCGAACCGCGTGCCGATCCTCGATATTGGCGGCGATTTGGTGCTGCCTCGTCGATGGTCACATGCACCTCGACAAGACTCTGATCGGGCTACCCTGGGTGGCGAATATGGCGGGGCCGAGCCGGATGAGCCGCATCGAGACCGACAAGACGATCCTGCCATATCTGACGGTCTCCACCGAGGAACGCGCCGGTAATCTGGTCGAGGCGTGCGTGGCGCGCGGCACCGCACATCTGGGCACCCATGTCGACATCGATCTCGAAAGCCGCCTTTTGAAGCTCGACGGCGTGCTGGCGGCGCGCGAACGCACCGCGGCCGCGCGAGCGTGCAGATCGTCGCTTTTCCGCAAAGCGGCGTCATGCGCTGCCCCGGTGTCCTCGACCTGCTCGGGGGGATCTCACTTGGTGCAAGGTTACAGCCTGCCCCGGAAGCATCAAAGTTGCGTCGATGGGCCGAGGGCCTATATGAGAACGTATCAGAAACAAACCTCGCTTCCGACCATGTCCCCCTTACCTCGCATTTCCCTGCCCGCTTCCCTGCAAAGCGCTCGGCAGGGAAAAAACTTTCCCTGCTCTTGTACGGAAATCTGCCCGCAAGGCATTGATTTTGCAGGATTCGGTACCGGAAATCGAAAAAATCTCCCTGTTATCCCGTGGCGGCAGGGAAATTCGCGGCTTTCACCGGACGGGCGAAGGCTTGGCGGGGCGCCACGGCCTTGTCTCGCCGCCCCGCCTTCGCTATATCTCGCCCTCGGTCGGCGGAGTGTAGCTCAGCCTGGTAGAGCACTGCTTTCGGGAGGCAGGGGCCGGAGGTTCAAATCCTCTCACTCCGACCAGCACTTATCCCCGCGAGAT
>DATAQX010000258.1:0-9978 GCA_036264455.1 Silvibacterium sp.
AAATACTGCCGCACGAATGCCTCGCTGACGATTATCTCGGTGGGATGGCCGGGCCGCTGGTCCTCGCCGAAGGTTCGCCCGCGCAGGATGGGAATGCCCATGGTGGAGAAGTAGCCGGGATCGGTGAATAGGGTCCGCGCCCACTGCCCTTTGCCCAGAGGCAGTGGCGGATGCTCGGCAATGTGAAAGCCGCTGTCGCCGCCATAGCCAGCTCCGGGAAGAACCGGGAAAATATACGCGGCGGCCTCCACACCGGGAAGGCTGCGCACGCGGGCCAGCAGGGTATCGAAAAAGTTCGCGCGCTGCGCATCCTGTGCGTAGCGGGCTTCGGGCAGGTCAAGGCTCATAGTGAGCACATTCCGCGTAATGCAGCCCAGGTCGACAGAGCGCAGCCGGGCATAACTCCTCAGCAGCAGCCCGGCGCCCGTCAGCAGTACCACTGTCAGCCCGACTTCCAGCGTAAGCAGCACTCTCCGCAGCCGCGTACGGCTTTGTCCGGCGCTATAAGAACGCGACGATTCCTGAAGTGGGGCCAGAATCCATTGATTTCCTGCCGACAACGAAGAGATCAATCCGGTAAAAACCGCGCTGAGAACAATCAAGGCCAGTGAAAAGACTCCAACTATCGCATCTGGATGAATGCCTTCGGCGCGGGCCATCTCCGGTTGTGCGCTCAGGAGCCACCGGATCGTCAGCGCGGCCAGCCCAAATCCCAGCACCCCGCCCGCAGCGGAAAGAAGCAGGCTCTCTGTCAGCTGCTCGCGCAGGAGGCGCAGGCGGCTGCCGCCCAGCGCACTGCGAATGGCCATCTCCTTACGTCTTGCCGCCGCGCGAGCCACCAGAAGGTTGGCGACATTGAGGCAAGCAATCAGCAGCACGCAGCCGGTAGCGGCAAGCAGCACGTAGAGCGGCGTCTTGATGTTCCCAACAATCGAATCGAGCAGCGGCCGTATGTTCGCCGACTTGCTGACGGAAGCATTATCCAGGTGCTGGTCGTGGATGCGACGGGTGATGACGGAAAGTTCCGCCACCGCCTGCGCCGCCGACACTCCGGGCTTAAGGCGCCCAACGGCGATGAAGTTATGCTCGTCCAGGGCCTCGAGCACTTCGGCTGGCTCCTTGTAACGAAGAGGCGTCCACAATTGACGGGACTGATCGCGCCAGGCAAACCAGGCCGGCATAATGCCGATCACTGTGTAAGGTTTGGCATCGAGCAAGATCGTTTGATTCAGAATTGCGGGATCACCACCGAAGCGCCGCTTCCATAACCCCCAGCTCAGAATGACAGTTGCATTCGCCGACGGCCGGTCGTCGTCCGCGGTGAAATGCCGTCCCAGCGCCGGCTCGACGCCCAACGTGGGAAACAGGTTCCACGAAACTTCAAAGGCGCGCACATTTTCCGGCAACTGGCCGCGCGTTCCGGAGAGGTTATAGCCGGCGTAGCCGGAAAGCGCCAGATCGGTGAAGCTCCGGCTCTGCTTCTGCCACTCTGAGAACACGCCGCCGGAGCTCTGGTTGAAAGGATACTGGTCGTTCGCGCTGTGCTCGTACAGCCGGACCAGTCGATCGGGATCCCGAAATGGAAGCGGCTTGAGCAGCACTGAACGGACGATGGTGAACAGCGCGATATTGGCCCCGATGCCCAGCGCCATCACCAGAATCGCGATCGCTGCAAACCCCGGTGTGCGCAGCAGCGTTCTTACCCCAATCCGCGCATCCCGCAGCACCGACTCCACTCCGCTCCAGCTCCACGTCTCCCGAGCCTGGTCCCGCAACGCCGTCGGATTCCCGAACGCCCGAAGCGCGGCGTGGTGCGCCTCCTCTTCGCTCATGCCTGCCGAGATGTTCTCGGCGATCTGCTGCTCCAGATGAAAGCGCAGCTCGTCATCCAACCGGTTAGCCGCGCGACTCCGCCGAAACAGCATCTCGACCCACATCCGCACCTGCTCGAGCCAGCGCATCGTTTCCCTCTTACTCCGTCCTCAAGGCCTGCATGGGATCGATCGACACCGCCCGGCGCGCAGGAAGTGTCGCGGCAACCAGGCCAACCAGAACCAGCGTCAGGGCAGACAGCACAAAGACCCATGGATTGCCCGGCTGAACCTCAAACAAAAAGCTGCGAATCGAGCGCGCAGCAAAAAACGCTGCAAATCCTCCGGCCAGCACGCCGATCGCAAGCAGCCCTGCTACTTGGCGCATCACCAGCACAAATACCTTCAGCCGGGTCGCCCCCAGAGCCATGCGCACGCCAATTTCCGTGGTCCGCCGCGTCACATTCCATGCCAGCAGGCCATAGATGCCAATTCCGCTCAGCAGTAAACCCAGCAGCGCGAAGAACCCTGACAGAACAGAGAGCAGGCGCTCTTTTGCAACCGAGTCCCGGAACGATTCGCTGAACACAACAGGCGGAATTTCCGGACTGGACGGCGCCATCTCATGCAGCGTGCCGAGATAGGCCGACCTGGCCGCCGCCACGCTGTGTGCGTGAATGACGAAAAAGAGGTTTGACCCTCCATTCGTCTGCCCGTTCTCTCCCGCAGTAAGGGGCAGATACACAATGGGCGGTGGCGACTCGCGAAGTGAGTCATACTTCGTGTCCGCGGCAATGCCAACGATCTGATAGTCGTGGAACGTATCGGGTTGTCCGGTTCTTGGCCGACGGATCACGCTTCGCAGCGTCTTGCCCAGCGCCGAGGTGTGAGGGAAGTAGAGCCGGGCGGCCGCCTGGCTCAGGATGCAGGAGTTCCGGTCTGCATCGCTGTTATCGAGATCGCGTCCTGTGAGGATAGGCACTCCCAGGGCTGAAAAATAGTGCGCGGTGATGATGTTCTCCATCGCCTCGACCGGGACTGCATGCTTTGGATTGTCCACGGCAACAAACTCATCGCTCCAGCGCCACCCTATGAAAGGAGAAATCGCCGAGACGCTCGCCTTTTCTACCCCAGGCCTTTGTTCGATCTGCTCCGCCATGCGCCGATAAAGCCCCACAAGCGCCTCGCCTTTTTGCGGAACGCGGAGGAAATCGGTCAGCGCAAAAATCACGTTATCCGTGCGATAGCCCGAGTTCTCGGAAAGAAGTCGCGTTACCGTTGTGCCCAGCAAAGCTGCCACCACCACCAGCGCAAGTGATAGCGCTACCTGAAAGGGCACAAAGAGGTTGCGCAGACCCGCGCTGCCTGCGGATGTCCGCGGGTTCGAGCTGCGCAACGCCATCTCCACGCTCGTATTGCTTGCCGTCCATGCGGGAGCCATGCCGAATAACACAGCGCAGAGCACGGCGCAGGCGACCGTCACAAAAAGGACAGTCGGGTTGGGCTGCATCGAGATCGCTTGTTCGGCCTCCGCATTCCCCAGCATGTGCAGGATCCACGGCCCTGCCATCCACGCCAGTCCCACTCCCAGCAGAGCTCCGGGAAGCGCCAGCATCAGGCATTCGACGAAAAGCTGCCGCATCAGCCGCAGGCGGCCGGCGCCCAGAGCCCCACGAATCGCGAACTCCTGCCTCCGCGCTGAAGCCCGGGCAAGAAACAGACCCGACAGATTCGCGCAGCAGATCAGCAGCACTGCGCCAACCATGATCTGGAGCAACAGCAGCGGCTCGGTGTAGGTCGAACGAAGTTTGCTCCAGCCGGTGCGCGCAGATTTCACTTGGATGCGAGGCTTTTGATTGACCGGCAGATGCCGCACGGCTGGTGGCGCCACGGCATCCAGGATTCCCGGGAAGATCGCGTTCATCTCTGCCGCGGTCTGCCCTCGGCTAACGCCCGAGTTGAGGCGGGCAAAGGTGTCGAGCCACAGGCGTCCGCCGTCATGTTTGGCCGGTTCGCCATACAGCACTGCCTGAAACTCGAGCGGCAGATAAATGTCCGGATGCTCGGCCGCAATCACGCCTTCAAACCCTGGCGGAGCCACACCGACAATCGTCACTGCGTGGTCGGTCACGGTTACATGCCGCCCAACAACAGCAGCATCGGCATGATAACGGCTGACCCAGATGCGATAGCTGATGACTGCGGCCAGCCCATCAGGGCCGCCGCCGGCCTGGTCGTCGGCCGGCGTTAGCAACCGTCCGGCAGCAGGACGCACACCCAGCGCCTCGAACGCGTTGCCACTCACGATTGCTCCGTGAATACCGCCATTGACATTGCCGTCCTTGAAGGGGAAGTCGTACACGCACCACGCAAAGACATCATGGAGTGAGCGCGACTGCTTCTGGATTGCATCTAGGAACGGGAGGTTCAGAGGCGCGTCATGACCGTTCTTGTCGATGGCGCTCAGGTCAAGCGTCAGCCGCACCAGCTCGCCCGGATCACGCACCGGCAGCGTGCGTAGCAGCAGCGCATGTGTGAGGGTGAAGACGGCTGTATTTGCGCCAATCCCCAGCGCCAGCGTAAGAATCGCGACCACCGCAAATCCCGGAGCCCGCAAAATCTGCCGCCACGCGAACCGGACATCCTGGAGAATCCGCTCCAGCGCGTTCCAGCTCCACGTCTCCCGAGCCTGGTCGCGCAGCACCGCCGGATTTCCGAACTCCCGCAGTGCCGCATGCCGCGCCTCTTCCGCGCTCATGCCGGCCGCAACGTTCTCCGCAATCTGCTGTTCCAGATGAAACTGCAACTCATCATCCAGCCGGCCAGCCGCACGACTGCGCCGAAACATCATCTCGATCCGCATCCGCAACTGATCCAGCCAGCGCATCATTTCCTCCTTATTCCGTCCGCAGCGCCTGCATCGGGTCGATCCGCGAAGCCCTCCATGCCGGAACGATGCAGGCCAGCGCTGCTATAGCGAGCAGCGTCGCCGCGACCGCGGCAAAGATCGCCGGATCGAGCGGCCGGGTTCCATAGAGCATCGACCGGATCAGGCGTACCGCTCCGGCACTGGTGGCAAGCCCCAGCACCAGCCCGTATAGCGCCGGCCGCAGTCCATCGCCCAGCATCAGTCGCAAGACCTGCCCGCGTTCTGCGCCAAGAGCCATCCGAACGCCGATCTCTCCCGTGCGCTGCGTGGTCAGGTAGGAGAGGACTCCGTACAGTCCCACAGCCGCCAGTATCAGCGACAGCACTGCGAAGGCCAGCACCAGGCTGGCGCTCAGGCTGGCGTTTCCCAATGACCGTTCAATGATCTGCTGCATGGTGAACACATTGGAAACCGGCAGCTCCGGATCGAGCGCCGCAATCTGCTTCTGGACCGGAACCGCGAATCTTAGCGGATCGGTCACCGTCCGCGCCGCGATAGAAATTTCCACGTTACGCGGCCACTCCAGGATGGGGAAGTACGCAGTCGGCGTAGCCGCTTTGCCCGCTTGCCAGAGCGTGTCAGCGACCACGCCGACGATCTCATAATCGGCATTGCCGTATGCGGAGAAATACAGATGCTTTCCAATGGGATTTTCGCCGGGGAAGTATTGGTGTGCGAGATCGCGGCTGACGATGATTTTGTTCGGCCGGCCCTCCCGATCCTCGCTGGTGAAGAAGCGTCCTTGCAGAAGCGGAATCTCCAGAGCGCTGAAGTATCCCGGATCGGCCAGCCTGAACAGCGCCGAGGGCATCTCTTCACCTGGCATCAGACGAGGATGCTCAGGAATAGTAAATACGTCGTCGGTACCGTATCCAGCTCCTGGGAGGACCGAGCCCATTGCCACAGCGCGCATGCCCGGCATGGCGCGCAGGCGCTCTAGCAGCGTTTCGTTGAATGCGTTCACCTTCTCGGGAGTGTCATATTTTCTCGCCGGCAAACTGTAGTGCATCGTCAGCAGATCGTCCGTCGGACAACCGATATCGGCCGTTCGCAACAGAAGAAAGCTTTTCAGGAGCAATCCGGCGGCGATCAACAATACTACTGTGACTGCGATCTCTATTGTGAGTAACGTCTTGCGCAGCACCGTTCTGGAGAGGCTTCCGCCATAAGTGCGTGAGGTACCCTGAAGTGACGTAAGGACCGCTTTTCCTGTGGAGGAGATCGCTGGAATCAAGCCGGCCAACAGTGCGGCGGCAAACACGAGCGCGGAGCCGAAACCCAAAACCGCTCCGTCCACATGAATCGACTGAGCGCTGGGAAGATCTTTCCACGCTCTGGCGAGCCACCTGGTCGCTGCAAGCGATAACAACACACCGGCTCCGCCTCCTGTGAAACAGAGCAAAAAACACTCAGCCATTTGTTGGCGGACGAGCGCCAATCGCTGGGCACCCAATGCACTACGAATCCCCATCTCCTTTTGCCGTGCGGCTCCCCGCGCCACCAGCAGGTTAGCCACGTTCAGGCACCCAATGAGCAACATGCTTGCCACCGCGCCCATGAGGATGGCGAGCGGCTTTTTTACCTCTTTCGCCAGGTCGTCGGTCAGAGTCCGCGGCGCAACATCTTCGGCCACCGGCAAATCGAGGTACTGCATGTGAAGCCGGGTCTGCACTGCTTCCACCTGGCTGAGTGCGCTGGCCAGGCTCACGCGGGGTCTCAATCGAGCTACCACATAGGTTTGGTGATACTCCCGATGGCGAATGCCCCCAGGTCTGAACACCGATTGATAGGGAACCCACACCTGCACGGTCGCGTCGGGATAACTGAACTGCTTGGGAAGCACGCCAATTACCGTGTAGGGCTTGCCGTCAAGATGGACTTGTCTTCCAACGATGCTGGGATTGCCCGCGAAGCGACGTTGAAAGATGCTCCACGTAAGCAAGACAAAATCTCCATCTTCGCGGTCTTCTGTCTCGGAAAATGTGCGACCCAGTGCCGGTTGTACACCGAGCAATGGAAAGAAATTCCAGGTTGCGGCGGCTGCAGTTACAGCTTCCGGCAATTCTTCACGTTCGCCGCTGAGATTAAAACGCCACCAGCGCCACGCTGCCATGTCCTCAAAGCCGTGGGTGTCGGCGCGCCAGTCATAGTAATCGGGAGGCGAAACCTCGTTGTAATTGAAAGATCCCTCATTCTGGTCCGGCGCGCGAAAATGCTCGTAGACCATCAGCAGCTTGTTCGGATCTTTAAAGGGCAGTGGTCTGAGCAGCACCGACCGCATTACCGTGAACAGCGATGTCGCAGCGCCGATGCACAACGCCATCACACCAATGGCGATCGCTGCAAACCCCGGCGTGCGCAGCAGCGTTCTTACCCCGATCCGCGCATCCCGCAGCACCGACTCCACTCCGCTCCAGCTCCACGTCTCCCGAGCCTGGTCCCGCAACGCCGTCGGATTCCCGAACGCCCGCAGCGCGGTGTGGCGCGCCTCCTTTTCGCTCATGCCTGCTGAGATGTTCTCGGCGATCTGTCGGTCGAGGTGGAATTGCAACTCCTCGTCGAGCCGGTCGCCTGCCGTCCTGCGGCTTAGCAGCATCAGTGCCCGCATCCGGATTTTGTAGAGCAAGCGCATCGCTCAGCCCTCCTGCATGATCAGGTTGATCGCCCCCGACAGCCGCTCCCAGCTTGTGGTCTCCTTATCAAGCTGCGCACGGCCGGCTGTGGTCAGGGAGTAGAACTTGGCCTGCCTGCCGGTCTCGCTTTCTGCCCACCTGGCCTTGATCCACCCCTGCTGCTCCAGCCTGTGCAGCGCCGGATAGAGCGAGCCCTGCTGTACCTGCAGGACTTCTCCGGAAAGCTGCTGGATGCGCTTCGCAATCGCCCACCCATGCCGTGCTTCGGTCGAAAGCGTTTTGAGGATCAGGAGGTCGAGAGTGCCCTGCACCAGATCGCTTGGCTTCCCCATGCCTTGACTATCTACACTATGCAATTGTAGATAGTCAAGGTATGCCGGTCACAAACTCCTCGATCGTCTACCATGGCCACAACAGACCCAAAGCGGAGTCAGCGTGCCGATCAAGAAATCGCAATCAACCGCCAAAAGGGCCTCCACAGCCGCCCGCGACCTGGCCGCCGTCGTTTCACCTCTGCTCGCCGACCTGCGCGGCGTCACCGTCCAGACAAAGTCCCACAACGCCTCCTACCTCATCAGAAAGAAAGTCTTCGCGTTTACTCGAAAAGACGGCGTAGCCGTGAAACTCCCCGAAGCCCGCATCCGGCAGCTCATCGAGCAAATGGACGTCTCGTTCCTCGTCATGGGCAAACGATCGATGCGCGAGTGGGCTCTCATCCGTCACGCGAACCACTCCGATTTCGCGAAAGACCTCACACTCTTCCGGGAATCCATCGCCTTCGTCTCCTCGCTCGAAGCTTGACAGCTCGCTGCGCCTCTTCAATAACTTCGTTTGGAAATTTCCAATCCTGTGCTTTGATGGACCATGCGCGCCGCTCTTGAACGGTATTTTGAGTTCTCTTCGCTAAAAACCAACTGGCGTACGGAGTTTTTTGCCGGCGTCACTACCTTCGTCACCATGGCGTACATCATCGTGGTGAACCCGGCTATCCTGGCCAAGACCGGAATGCCTCTGCCTGCCGTTACTGCGGCCACCTGCTTGTCGGCCGCGTTTGGCAGCATGCTCATGGGCATCATTGCGCGCTATCCAATTGCGCTGGCGCCGGGCATGGGGCTGAATGCCTACTTCACCTACACAGTCGTGCTGAAGATGCACGTACCGTGGCAGACGGCGCTGGGAGCCGTTTTCATCTCAGGCATGGTTTTTCTGCTGCTCACGGCTTTCGGTATCCGGCAACTTATCCTGCGCAGCATTCCGCATGAGCTTTATGCGGCGGTTGCCGGCGGTATTGGCCTCTTCATTGCATTTCTAGGTTTGCAGAATGCGGGCATCATCGTGCAGCATCCGGCCACGCTTGTCACTCTAGGCGATGTGCGCGCTCCGCAAACTGCTCTTGCCCTGGTGGGTGTGGTCATCATCGGAGCTTTGCAGGTCTGGCGTGTACGCGGCGCAATCCTGATTGGGATTATCGCCATTACGCTCGCTGCCATCCCCTTTCATCTCGTGCACTGGAAGGTTTCGTCCTATCGCCTCGCCGCCATCACCCAGACGGCCTTCCAACTCGACATCCAATCCGCCCTGCACCTTGGCCTGCTGGAAATCATCTTCGTCTTCTTCTTTGTTGACCTCTTCGACAATCTCGGAACCATGGTTGCCGTCGCCAAGAAGGCCGGCCTGATTGAAACCGACAATACTATTCCGCGGCTGAATCGCATTTTGTTTGCCGATGCGTCGGCGACGATTGTCGGCTCGCTCGCCGGTACGTCAACCGTTACGAGCTATGTGGAATCGAGCGCGGGCGTCACGGTTGGAGGCCGCTCCGGCGTCACGGCCATCGTGACTGGCTTCGGTTTCCTGCTGGCACTCTTTGCCGCACCCTTCGTGGGCATCGTTCCGACTGCTGCAACAGCGCCCGCTCTTATCATTGTGGGCAGCCTCATGCTGACGACCATCAGCGAGATTCCCTGGACGGAGCCGCTGTCAGCGATCCCGGCTTTCCTTACGCTCATCATGATTCCCCTGAGCGCTTCGATCGCCAACGGGCTGGGCTTCGGAGTGATTGCTTATGCCAGTGTTCACATCCTGGGCGGCAAGTTTCGTCGCCAGGACTGGCTGCTCTATCTGCTGGCAGTGCTTTTTCTTATCCGGTTTGTTTACGTTTCGAATGCCTGATGGAGCCTTGCACGCCGATCACACGATTACCGCTTCTCCAGTTCAAGAAGCTTCTGCTTGCGCTGAACGCCCCAGCGGTAACCGGTAAGCTTGCCATCGGAACCGATGACGCGATGGCAGGGGATGACGACCGCGACGGGATTTGTCGCGCAGGCACGAGCGACGGCACGCACGGCGGTTGGCTGGCCGATCGCACAGGCAATCTCTGCATAGGTACGGGTTTCTCCTCGCGGAATGCACTGCAGCGCCTGCCAGACCCGCATCTGAAAGGCCGTGGCGCGCAGGTCGAGCGGCAGGTCGAGGGCGGCGGGGTGTTCGGTGAGGCTGGAGAGCACCTGTTCAAGCGTCGAGCCGAGATCGGGGCGCTGGCTTACGTCAGCGGCGGGAAATTGCTGTTTGAGCCGGGAGAGTGCTGCGGCTTCGGTCGAGTCCA
>DATAQX010000265.1:0-3986 GCA_036264455.1 Silvibacterium sp.
GAACCGAAAAAAGAGGCCTGTTTACGATTTGAAAGAGGGTCCAGTGTGTGAATCGCTGTCCCGCCGCGCCTGTGTCCGCAATTGTAGTGATCATCTGGGAGACGAGCGCACTGATAGCAACGATCCAATGGGCTCCATCCAATCGCTTGCGGACACCGATTGCGACGATTACAAAGGGAAAGACTTCGACCAACAAAATGATCGCGGTCAGAACTGTGTCCGCGCCTTGCATCCAGGGGCCGGCACTCCCCCAGAAGAACGCGAGACACCCGTCAAGGGCGCCGGCAGCCAATGTAAGGATCGCCAGTATCCGCGTCCAGAGGACCAGCGCCCTGTTGTTATCGAGCCGGAGCAGGTAGAGCAACAGGAACCATAGCGAGATATGGTTCAGTGCGTAGATCGGCTGGTTCAGCCCTCTGCCCCAGCCGTAGGAGATGGAGACAAGAAACTCCTGAAACATTAAGAGGATGGCTGGCGTTGCAGTGAAGATAGCAAGCCAAAAAAAAAGCCTTACTTCGCGATCCCGGCTCCACAGGAGAAGGGCGACCAACGTCACGAAGGCGTACAAAATTATGAGGCTGAAGTCATATAGGTACTGCAATGTGGATTCGGAGTTGAGCAGTGTGACCTGGGCCGCAATGCTTTCTGCATCGCCAAGTATGGGCAGCCCGTTCATGCCGCCCAGCGTGCCGGAATCGACGAAGAGCAGAGGGGACTTCCAGACGCGAATGGCGATGGTCCCCGATTCCATCGAGGGAACGGGGAAGGCGCGGAAAAAGGAGGTGTAGTACCAGTGCGGGTGGGGAGGGAGCTTAGCGTAACTTCCTATCAGCTTGCCGTTCCAATAAACTTCGTAGGCATCGTCGACTGGCGGTATCAGCAGGGCGTATGTGGTATTTGCGACTACTCCGACATGGAGGTGACGGCGATACCAGGCAAATCCTGTATAGCCCGGATGGTCCTGGCTACCCCAGGACTCCGATGCCGTTATTGGTTCCCAGGTGGAATCGTCAAGCGTCGGCGAAGCCCAACGTGGATCATCGCCCGTGTGAAACTGCCAGAAGCCATTGAGCTTGACTTGGCCCTGGCCTAGCCCTTGAATAACCAGAGCCGATTGCGGCTTTGGTACTGGCTGTTGCGCGTGCACCGACAGGGCAAGAAAGAAAATGAATGCCACTGTGTTGACGCGGAGCATGCGGCCAGAATAGCACTCTGCCTAACAATGGCGGGTCTGAAATCGATCCAGCAGAGCCTCTATTTAGGCCACGAGCTATTGCCGCTGCGTTAGCGCAAAGCACACGCAAAGAAGGAAGCCGCTGGGATTGCTCTCATGGACGTCCGAGAACGCAGTTCTACGTCCACGCGGAATCACCTTTGCGGATTCAAGAGTTGTTCCGAGGCGGAAGACCATGCCTCAGGAGCGTCTTCCGCCTCACACGGTTCTCTGGTTCAAGCGGTTCCATAAAGCGGTTCGGATGCGACTTCATTCTGCATGCGGTCCACTAGCGACGCGATCGTGCGCAACATGCGCAGCAGCGCCTCCTCTCGTTCGGAGAAGGTTGTACGCTCGTCGGCCGCTGCAGCCTCGAGTGCCGGCGCCATGAGGCTGAGGGGAGCGCCGCCCTCATGTGGTCTCTTGTTGAGTTGATTCTCCAGGCTTTCCGCCATGTGTTCGAACGATCGCGAGCATTGCTCGCGGAAGATATCATGCATCTGCGCGAAGGGCCTCGACTTCAGGCTGGCATCGCCAAATACGCGGAACTGGATCAGCGGCGCCTCCAACAGATAAAAAGTACGCAGCGAGGCTTGCCAGCGGCGGATCCGATCACGCGCAGCCATGTCCGCTGCGCGAGCGGGTCCGGTTTCGAAAGGCACGGCATCGGCCTGCGCGTTCACTTCGTTGAAGTAGCGGTAGACCTGATCCCTTTGCCTGCGAACCCTGACGATAGCCTCAGTATCCGTGCCCGCGGGCGAGGCACTGACCAGTTCGGCCAGGAGACGAAGATTGCTAATGAAAATGCGCACCATCTCATTGCCTGCTGGCCGAGAGTACAACCGCTCGAATACCAGCCACATCATGAAAGTGCCCAGAAGCACACCGATGGCGCGGTCGCGTGCAATCGTAAGTGACGTCTGAATGCGGAACTCGCTCAGGGTGATCAGGTAAAAAGCTAAAGCTATCTGAAGTCCGGCATAGGAAAGGCGCGAACTTGACGTGCTGACCCAGGCAGCGATCGCGGTCACAACGGCAAACAGCACAATGAAGCCGGCGATGGAATCGATATTCGGCAAGATAAACATCTGCGAACCTATACCGAAGACGAAGCCACCCAGGACTGCACCCGCGATGCGCAGCACCTGTTTTTGACGCGATGTGCCAACGTTCGTGAGAGCAGTAAAGACGCAGGTAGTCACCGAAGTTGAAATCCCGGGCCAATCCAACGACACGTAGAGCACATAGCAGATCATGGCGGCCAATGTTCCGCCGAGAACAAACTGCAGATGCTCAGGATTGGAAAATGCGTCGGGAACAAAGATGCGATTGGAAGAGGGTGCGCTTTCCAGAACTTCCATTCGTGGATCTATTGAGCTTTCACTGACGAATGCGGACGGCATGAGTGAGACCAGAGCTTCCAGCTCAGTCAGTAGCGGTGTACCTGCGGTGCCAGCCGGGGTCTCCCAGCGCGACGGCGCTTCATTTGTCCGGAGGCAGCGGCGTATCTCGGCGATACGCCGCGCGAGTTGTCCAGCTCGTTGCTGCTCTTGAAGCGTCGGTGCCGAAAGCGTGGTGGATAGTGCCGCGGTGAAGTCGATGGCGCGGCCGGTAAGTGACACCAGTGCGCTGGTACGCAGACGCTGAATTGGCTCTTGATTTCTGCGCGCGAGCTCGCGGCGCAACGATCCCACGCCCACTACGGCATATTGGGCGAGCATGCGGGTGGTCTCAGGAGACGCCGGTCGATTGGCAGCATAATCTTCCATCAGAGCTTCGATATGTTGAAGCCGGGCGTCCATGCCATCCACGACCTCGTCGCCGTGATGAACCGCATGGAAGACGATCTCCACCGCGAGTGTCACCAGAGCACCAATCAACGCTGCCAATACCTGCCACAATGAGAGCTCGACATTTTGCTCCCCCGGACCGGGAAGGTACCAGATAGCGAACATAGCGGTCGCGATTGCGCCGAGATTGATGGCAACCAGATAGCTTGTAAGGGTCCGGAGGAGAAAGAAGATGATGAATAGGCTGATTCCCTCCCACAGAAAGTGAGTGATGGGAACCGAAGCAAAGAATCGTGACCCAATAGGAACGAAAAGACCGCCGAGGGCGAAGGCGCCCCCCAGGGCAAGAGTGGATTGCGCCGTGGACTGGAGGCTTTCGCGCGACAGCAGAAACGCGCTGAGAGCTCCAATGGCTCCGCCGGGAATGCGGAAGGTGTCGATCAGGATGGCGGTGATGCTCGCAGCAATGACCATCCGCGCGACAATCGCACCCCGTCCGGGAAAAGGGGCGAGCTCCTTGCGCAGGAAATCTGGAAACCACGTAGTAAAGCGAGCTGCATGTGGAAGGCGGACCGATGTCGTTGCCATGGCTATCTACGCGACAGGAGGGAAGAATTTCCACGGATGACTACAACTGCCGATTCGCCAAGACGGAAGAGTTCGGACGGCTGTGATTCGATGCGTACCCGGACCGGGAAACGCGAGGCGAGATGCACCCAGTTAAGAGTGCGCTGCACGTCGGGGAGGCCAGGCTGCGACAGAGTGCCAATCAGATCGGCGTCTGGAGTTACGCCGAACCCCACGCTGTCCACTACACCCCTGAAGTGGACATTTGGCCTGGACAGGACATAGACATCTGCCTGCATGCCGGGACGGATATGCTGGAGCTGCGTTTCACGAAAATTCGCGATGGCCCACCATACACGCGTGTCAATCAGAGTGAAAATGTGTTGTCCGGCCGTCGCATAGGCGCCTTGCGAAAT
>DATAQX010000305.1:0-5737 GCA_036264455.1 Silvibacterium sp.
GCTCTCAAGAATCTGGCGCGTTCGGCCTCATCCTCGATCTCCCGCGCCACCGTCGCAATCAGGTCTTCAGAGCTCGAACATCGCTTAGCGGCCCGCTTCACGATCACCTCTGCAACGGGGCCTATGTAGCTGGCCAACTCCCGGTAGACGCGCTGCAGGGCATCCGCCTCGATGAAGGGGCCAGCCACCTTTATATCCATGCGCGGCAGGGGAGAAGGCGTCGCCGTGTCCTCTGTTGCCGGCGCGGGATTGGAGTTCTCCGCTGCTTTGATGTCCCTTGTCGACGCATCCGCCTGTACATCCAGGTAGGGACGCAATGCCCGGATCAGCAGCTGTACATCCGACTTCCATCGGGCATGCGTCAGTTCCACCGCGTTCCTGTAGACGAGCTCCTTCAGATCGGGCGGGAGTCTATCAAACTCCGGCATCTTCGCGCCCCTGACGAGCACCGGAATGACCGGAATATCTCGGCGAAGCGCAGAAGCGAGTTCCAGCCGCACGAAATCGTTTGGGTCCTCCAGGCGACGATATCCCGTAGGATCCTTTAGTTCCAACCAGTCTTGTCCGATGATGGCGAGCAAGACGCTGCAAGTCGTGACGCTCTGGTCGATGGCCTTCCTGAAATCGCGTCCCGGCTCGATCGCCGACACATCCATGAAGACGGACTGGTTGCCGAAATGAGAGGTCAGGTCATCGAACAAGCGTCCTGATTCGCCTTCCGAGTCTTTTCGGCGATAGCTGATGAAGACGGACCGCACGATTCCCCTTTCATGGAGAGACGGTCGCGCGTGCTACGGGTTCCCAGCGGGAACGAGCCTACTTCTGACGCGCCCAAAAAGAAGCTGACACATTAAAAACCCGAGCCCACGGGTTGCGCCAGTGATCATTTTGGGGAGCGTTGGGGTTTCAGTGAGGTTCTAACTCCCGGCTGCGGCTGTCTCCGCCTTCGCGGCCTGTTGCTGAACGGAAGACCACTGGGCGTGTTCCTGTGACACCGTCGACTCGATGCGCTCGGCAAGCAGGGCGTGCGGAGCCGTGGCACTCGTGTAGGGTCCCGCGTTGGCCAGATAGACATACTTCTCGTGCTTCAGGGCTTCGCAGGTGGAGCGGTAGGCTGTCCAATTCTGCTGGTACTGATTGAGGTGCAAAAGTCCTTCGAGCACCGTGATAAGTACTCCAAGCCCAGCCGTGACCAGCTTGTCATAAGGGAAACTCAGAGCGGCGAGGAATGGAATGGCCGCTGCCGAAAGGATCTCGATGACCTTGATCCGCTTGAACATGCGCCGGGCAGAGCGGCTTTTGCGGTCGTACCAGTCGATCTGGTTTTCCAGGCGCTCGAAAATCGGATCCATCTTTGGATCAGGAAGAACGACGACCGGAGACAGGAGAGCATTCTCTTGAGACATGCGCGACCCCTTGAGGTGCAATGTATGACCCAGTACGTGGCGGACCTAAGCTGGTTCTCCGGCTTCAAACGTAACAACGAATCAGCGAATGAATGGCGGAGGACCTATCGCTTTGCTCAGGTCGTGCTTTCAAAGAGGCCCGCCTCTGCCTGGCGTCGTCTGAGCAGACCGGCAACGACGACTCCACCGGCTCGATCCCAGCATGCAAATTGTGCCGCAGCCGCGGCAATCTTCCCGCCGTTCAGATCCGCCAGCAGAGTCGATCGAACGAAGGCACCCATCCCAAGGTTGAAAACGAAATCGACGAGCGCATCGAACTCAGACTGGGTAAGTTGCAGCTTGACCATGGTATTGACGCAGTGGGCGGCGGCGAGAACGTCCTTGGCCAATAACGCCTCTGCCTGTTGCTGCGTGATGGCGAGGCTCGGAATCACGTCTGCACCGGTGTGTCCGTACCCGATCGTCCACACGCCGACCTGATCCTGGTAAGCGGTGAGACTACAGCCTTCCCACTGCTCAGTAAGGGAGAGACCCTTGCCACTGTAAGTGAGGTTATTCACGCCCATCATCACGCACCTCCGCACGCAACTCTGAAGCGCGGTGATGATAGCAGAAGGACCGGTCATCCGGGCGGATTTCGCTACACGGATCGCCCGGCGTACGGCCCTCTGGAGTAACTGGCTAAACGACCCCGTTTCACGCCGATTTCTGCAGGTCGTGTGCTCCGGTAGAGCTTATCGCCCCAATCGTTTCGTGACCTAGGAGGACCTCAGAAACGTGCGCAGTGAGTCGTTGTACTGCTGAGGACCTTCCCAGAACATCGCGTGGCCCCCACCTTCGTCAGCCTCAAAAACGACGAAGGAAGAGCCCGGAATGGCATCGTGGATCCCTTGCGCGATTTTCACTGGTACTTTCGACACGCGTCCACCAATGACCAGGGTGGGCAGCTTGACCAACGCATACGCATCCCACCAATCACCGAAGGCCGCCCAGCGAAAGAGCTTGGCCAGGTACGGGCGAGGGAGCTTGAGCCCCTCACGGTAGAAGGCCTGCTTCGCCGACTCCTCCGCGTGGTCGGTGAGGAATTGGTCGCTAAAACCCTTGGAGAAGGCGATGGCATCGGGGCCTTGGAAGGCGTCATCGCGGCCAACGCTTCTCCGCACTGAAGATTCCATCACGCAGGTGGCAGGGTGAATCGTCGGAGAAGACAATTGCCCGCAGTCGAGAATCACCGTAAAGCTCGAGGTAGGTCAAAATGATCTTGCAGCCACCGGAGTGGCCGAGGATCGTCACCTCGTTGAGGTCGAGTGCGCGGAGAAATCCGTCGAGGTCCTTGGCCAACGTGTGGTAGTTGTAGCCGCCCTCTGGTTTGTCCGACTCGCCATGACCACGGGGATCGAGAGCAATCACCCGGAACTCGTCGCACAGTCCCTCAAGCTGATACTTATACAGCGACGCGGCATGACCTAGTCCGGGCAACATCACCAGCGCCCGGCCCGCACCGGCCTCCCAGTAGCGCAAGGTCACCCCCGGTGCGACCTCGACGCCCTTTAATTCACCCCGCAATGAGAACGGTATACTCACCGCACTACCTCCTGTTCACCAACGTGCCGTTCTTTTCCTGGCCGAAGTGGATGTCGGATAAATGCAGAAAGCGGTGTAACATTCAGCGTGCTTCGCCTCAGTGCCATTGCAAGATGAACCCTCGCTGGGGGGCGCCTTATAGCTCCACACCTGCCCAGAACTATAGGTCGAATCGACAGCCGGTTGAAGTGCAGCACACTTCTGCGTCTCAGCGGCTTCACCTTGGGTGGCTCAGAACAAGTCCTCCGAGGAGAACAGCCCTAAACGTGTTCAGCAAAGAGTGGGAAACGGACATAATTGCTCCACACAGAAGATAGCAAACATGCATCCGTTTGCCCGAATCTTCGAGTTCCTTGGAAACGGTTATAGGTAAGTTCATCCGACTGCGGCTTGGCCCGCTGGGGCCACGGTGCCAACTTTGAGCCTATAGGGCTAAAAGTGCCAAATCCGGGTGGCATGTAGTACCAGGCAGAGGGCCAGGCGGGGCCAAGTTGGCATTTGGACTGCGCGCAGGGCAACGTTCACGCTCTTCCGTGCAGCCCTTACTGCACTGGCGACCGTTTCCCTGCCTCCATGGTGTGCGCGAGGGCCGATCTCTTTCGTCTTGCCGGGGCTGGACAGGGACAGTCTCAATCCCACCGCCGAAAAGCGTGTGCTTCTCTTCGAGCCGATCGAACGCTGCGTTCAAGCCCGCGATAACTGCCTCAGCCTCATCAGCGAAGACGACCAGTTCGACATTAATCTTTTTGTATAGCGTCTGAATCTCCAGCCTTTAATCTTATGCCCTGCTCCGGTTCCAAGGTACGGGCTCGGTTAGACTAGGCTCCATGCCGAAACAAGCCGCCGGCTTCATCGAGACGATGGATTGCTTTCCTGGTCTCCAGGCTCCCCAGGGGCCGGGATGGACCTACGAAATCAGCTGGACGGCTACCGGCTTGAGGTCGTCCGGCGTGGCATCGAACAACGCTCTATTCTCGCCGGCAGAACCTGTTCAACCAGAAGCTCCCTTACAGCGGCATTGAACAGCCTTCCGGACGACACGGTGATCGATGGCGAGGTGGTAGCTATCGGCCCAGACGGGCGGCCAGATTTCAATCGGTTGCAGAACTTTCGCGGCAGCATTGGTCATCTAAACATGTTTTTCGGATTTTGATCATGAGACCGGACACGACAATCCCTCGGCGTTTCCTTATTCGCTGTCAGTAGTACAGTGTTGCTGATCGGAGTAAAGGTTCAATCTCATGGCTCATGAGTCTCGACGCACCCTCAGGAAGCACGAATCGGTCGATTTGCCCACCCGAATCGAAACGAGACGGCATTGTTGGTCCATTCCCTGCCGGATGGTGACGATCAAGGCATGGAGGCAGGCATTCCTCCTAGCCCCATTTCTGGTACTGGCGGGTTGTGGCCGGTCGCCAAACGCATCGACGCCAAGCATCGCGATAACGAGAATTCCATCTGCCGACGGAAACAAGTACGACACAGTTGCTGCCATTGAGGGCACCGTGGCCGGTGTCCGCCCAGACCAGCAGATCGTGGTCTATACCAGAAGCGAGGAGTTGTGGTGGGTGCAGCCCGTCGCAGACCGCCCGTTCACGCAAATCCAGAACGGTTCACGTTGGCAGAACCAGGTCCATCTCGGTACTGAGTACGCCGCATTGCTCGTCGAGCCTGGTTATCACCCACCGGAGACGGCGGAATCGTTGCCGGCAAAAGGGGACGGTGTCGACGCAAGCGCGGTCGTACAGGACAAGCGTGCACCGGCAAGTTTGACACAACCGAAGCTGCTGCATTTCAGCGGTTATGACTGGACCGTACGAACAGCAGCCAGTAATCGCGCCGGCACAAGAAATTCATTTGATCCGGCGAACGCGTGGACAGACGAACGCGGCGCATTGCATTTGCGCATCGCCAGGCGCAAGGACAAGTGGACATGTGCGGAGGTTAAGCTCACCCGCAGCCTGGGATACGGAACCTATACGTTCGTCGTGCGCGATACCTCGCAATTGGAGCCCTCCGCCGTTCTAACGCTGCTAACGTGGGATGGGATCGGCGGTGAACCAAATCGCCGTGAGCTTGACGTCGAAATCAGCCGCTGGGGCTTCCTCGAGAACGAGAATGCACATTATGTCGTCCAGCCCTACTTTATTCCCGCGAATATGCTTCGATTTCGAGTGCCGGGGGGCGCGCTCATACAGTCATTCCAGTGGAAGCCCGGTGGTGTGACATTCTCAACTGTGGCCGGATCGCCGGCGCGCGTGATCCAACAACATGCTTTTACCTCCGGAGTGCCAGCTGCGGGTGGGGACGCGGTCCGTATGAATCTGTATGTCTTCAATAAAGGAGAGGTCCCCCTAAAAAATGAAATGGAAGTCGTGATTGAGAAATTCGAGTTCTTCCCGTAATGCTTAATGTAGCGGCATATCGATTGGTTACGTTGGCGATGATGGCATGCTTCCTCAGCGAAGCGCATGCGCTGGACCCACATCGCCAATTCTCTCAGTATGTCCGGGAGAAATGGAGCGCTGCGAATGGTCTGCCGGGCGGCGCGGTTCATGCTATCGCACAAAGCCCGGATGGCTATCTTTGGATCGGCACTGACAAAGGCCTCGTGCGCTTTGACGGGTTCACCTTCCTGCCCGTGCAGCCGAAGTCGCTTCTGCTTCAAAACGATCCGATTCTGGGATTAATGACTGACGCCGAGGGCGATCTGTGGGTGCGCATGCAAACCGCAGGACTCCTTCGTT
>DATAQX010000321.1:0-2929 GCA_036264455.1 Silvibacterium sp.
GATCGGCACGATGAAGAGCAGAAGGCTGACGGTGTATCCGTAAGGGGAAGGGTTGGGCGTCAATGCGATGGCAGGCGCCGATACCCGAACCGTATGCAGGGTGAAAAAGGCCGGCACGCTGATCATGCCCAGCATTGCGGCAATCAGCCAGAAGCTCATGCGTGGCGATGGCGACCCTCTGCGGTGCTGCATACGCGTTCCTTCTCCGGCTATCGGACAATGCCAGATAGTACGCTCAAACTGGGCCAGATAGTACGCCCAAACTGGAAAGGGACGCGATTACTCGCGCCCCTTTGTTTCTAAATGTTCCTGAAATTATGCTGCTGCGGTGCTGAGGGCAGCCTTGACCTGCTCCACGAGGGCCGTAAAGCCCGGGGCATCGTTTACGGCGATGTCGGCCAGCATCTTGCGGTCGAGCTCAATGCCGGCCGTTTTGAGACCGTGGATGAGCTGCGAGTAGCTGATGTTGTTAATCTTGGCTGCGGCATTGATGCGCACGATCCAGAGCGAACGATATTGGCGCTTCTTCTGCTTGCGACCGCTGTAGGCGAACTTCAGTCCGCGCTCGACGGCTTCCTGGGCAGCCTGGTAGAGCTTCGATTTTGTTAGAAAATATCCGCTGGCGCGATCCAGTATCTTTTTGCGGCGGTCGTTGCGTTTTGTTCCACGTTTTACGCGGGGCATTGGTTGGTTCTCCTTTTAGTGTTTCGTTATGCGGCTGGAGGCAGGATGCGCTTGCTTATGCTTGCGCGGTAACCTCTTCACTCGCTTGCTTCCCTGATCGCTCGGGGCTTGATTCGTCCCGGGGGCCTTGCGGCCCTTGCACTTAGCGTGCAGATCAGGCGTAGGGAATCATACGCGCAACCTTCGCGTGGTCGGCGTCCGAAACCAGCGTGCTGTGTGCCAGCTTGCGCTTGGTCTTGGTCTCCTTCGACGTGAGGATGTGGCGCATCTTCGACTGGCCACGCATGATTTTGCCAGTGCCAGTCTTCTTGAAGCGCTTGGCTGCGCCTTTGTGTGTCTTTAGTTTGGGCATGGGCTTCCTGCTTGAATCGAACGTACTTATGACTCTCTCCAGTATACGGGAAGAAGGTAAGGTTGACCAGCAGAAAGGCCGATACGCAGGTAGTCGGGGGCGGACAATTCAGGCGCAAGCTTGCACCTGGCAGGAGAAAACATGGCATGAGCTCCGAGTTATCGTGCTATTCTCGGCTCGCCCATGACTGACACCGTTACAACCAGCGCTTCCGACGATCCAACTCTGAGCCGACTCGAAGACCAGATCGGCTGGTACAGCCGCAAGAGTCAATCGGCACAGCGAAAGTTCAAACGGATTAAGGTGGCTGTAATTCTGGCCGCAGCCGTAATCCCTCTTCTTACCGGGCTGAAGTTTCCGCATGTCGCGCTGGTGATTGGAGGGCTGGGGGTACTGATTACGATCCTTGAGGGCATCCTGCATCTCAACCAGTACCAGCAGATCTGGACCGTGTACCGCTCGACGTGCGAGGCGCTCACGCACGAGAAGTTTCTCTTCCTGCCCCTGGCCGGGCCCTACGCCAATGCCGCCAACCCGCGGGCACTGCTGGCCGAACGCATTGAGGCTGTCATGTCGCAGGAGAACGGGCAGTGGGTATCGTTGCAGCAACAGAACGGCAAGTCGCAGGGCTCAGGAAGCTAGGTGCAGGTCAAAAGACGAATTCGTACCTGGCGAGTTGCTTTGCCTGCGAATGATCTCAGGCTTACTGCTCTCGCACGAACTGATACTTGAACTCCTTTTGCTGGGATTGTCCCTGTTGGTCTCGCCAGGAATTCTGCGCCACGACGTCCAGATTAGCTCCCGCCGGTCGCAAGGTAAGAGTGACGACCCTTCCCGAGCGCGCTTCCTTTGGCGTGTTCTTGAGCGTCCATGAGCCGACCGCCTCTGTTCCATCGAAGGGAATGAGCTGTGCGCCCCAACTGCACAACGTGGGCGGACAGTTCCCTAATGGTTCAACGGTGAATTGATGCCCGGATCCTGTTATCCGCAGTTCCATGATGGGATCAGTTCCGACCTTCGGATTCGCGTTGCGCCATGAACCTGCCAGCCCGGAAGTTGCATTGTTGGGTGGTTGTGACGGGTTGACGGGGGTGTTTCCGCCGCTAATAACCGGCGCCGGCGGGACCACAACGTTGTCGGTCTTCTTATGCGCGATGGAATAGCCGACTCCTCCGATCAGGAGGAGCGCAGCGATGACTCCACTCACAATCAACGGCAGATTCGATTTCTTCGCCTCCGGCTGATTATGCGGCGAGACGGGCGGCGGAAGCTGCACGGGGAGCGTAGCGTGCACTGGCTGGGTCTCGGTCGCGCTCGACGTCGTGACGTATTGCTTCAGAGCATTAATCAGCAACTGCACATCGGAATTCCAGCGTGCGTGGGAGATCTCGACGCTGTTGCGATAGGCGAGGTCCTTAATGTTGCCGGGGAGCTGATCGGGGCGTGGCATGCGCGACTCATGCACCAGAACCGGAATGACGGCGATATTCCGGGCCAGCGCCGAAGCGATTTCCAGCCGAACAAAGTCATTGTCGTCATCGAGGCGACGTTTCCCGTCGGGGTCCGTGATGGTAGCCCATTGCGCCCCGATAATCGCAAGAAAAACGCCGCAGCCGGAGACGTTGTCGTCGATGGCATTGCGAAAGTCCAGGCCGGGTGCGATTCCGGCGACGTCCATGAAGACGGAGTCATTGCCGTAGGCCCGGACCAGATCGTCATAGAGCCTTCCCGCTTCGCCCTCCGCGTCATCGCGACGGTAACTGATAAAAATCGCATGCTTCACCGATGTTCGTCCTCCCGGGCCGCAGACAAATGGGAACAAGTCGCGTTGCGGTCGTGGTCAGGATAGGCGGAGAAGGATTATTCGGCAATGGAATAAATGAAGCGAGGGTT
>DATAQX010000431.1:0-2363 GCA_036264455.1 Silvibacterium sp.
CGTGGCCCTGGGCCGCCGCGAGAGCATCAAGGTCTTCGGCCAGGATTACCCCACTCCCGACGGCACATGCGTCCGCGACTACATCCACGTCCAGGACCTGGCCCGCGCCCACCTGCTCGCGCTCGAAGCGCTGAAGGACCGGAACCAGCTCATCTACAACATCGGCAACGGAGTCGGCTTTAGCGTCCGCGAGGTCATTGAGGCAGCCCGCCGTGTAACTGGACATGCCATTCCGGTCGAGGAATGCCCGCGCCGTCCGGGCGATCCCGCCGTGCTCATCGCCAGCTCGGAAAAGATCGGCCATGAGCTCGGATGGAAGCCGGAATATACCAACCTGGACGACATTGTCGCAAGCGCATGGAAATGGCATCAGCAGCGCTACGCGAAGACGGCGTGATTTTTCGGGCGATTCGGGCAGCGCTGCTGAGGCGGCTTCATTTACATTGTGGCGGCTTAGACTTTGCTGCGTGCGGTCGAGGCCTCACCCACCACCTTCGGAGGTCTCACCAGCAGCGGCAGCACAATCGATAAAGCCATGATCACGGCAATGACATGCAGCCCGCCTTCATAGGCACCGCTGGACTGCCTCAGATGCGCAATCAGCAATGGCCCAAATGCGCTTGCGAATCCCCAGGCGGTGAGCATGAGCCCATAGATCGGGCCCACATACTTTGCCCCGAAGTAATCCGCGGCAAATGCCGGCATAGTGCCGAAACCGCCCCCATAGCACAGCAAAATGATGAACGCGACCACGGTAAGCCCGGTCACCGAGTGAATCATGGGCAAAAACCAGAACAGTGCTACCTGCAATAGAAACATCACCGCGAATGTCGCGCGCCGCGTAATCCCGTCGGATACCCACGCCCAGAAGACGCGACCGACGGCGTTGCCGATGCTGACTATTCCTACCATTTCCGCGGCCACAATCGCCGTGACGCTGGCTAGTTCCTGAAACATCGGCGCTTCCTGCGAGATCACCGAAATTCCTGCCGAGGTATTCAGGAAGAGCAGGAGCCATAGCGCCCACCACTGCCATGTCATCAGGGCTTCACCGAGAAGGAAGTCCTTCGCTGCGCGTTGCGCCGTCAGCAGTGGTTTGGGGGTCCATCCTTCCGGCTGCCAGCCGGTCGGCGGATTAGTCATGAACCAGCCCGCCGCCACCGTGATGATCAGGTAAGCAATTCCCAGATAAGCGAATGTGTGCAGTACGCCTACACTCTGAATCAGCCGGGTCGCAACCGGAGCCGTCACCAGCGCGCCTGCGCCGAAGCCGCCGACAGCAACACCCGTCATTAAACCGCGGCGATCCGGAAACCACTTCACTAGAACGGAAATCGGAACAATGTAACCAAAGCCCAGCCCGATTCCGCCGATCAATCCGTACGTCGCATATAACCAGGGCAGCCCCGAAGAAAAGCTGGCCAGAAAGGTGCCGCCGCCATAGAGCAGCCCGCCGGTGATGACGACGACGCGCGGTCCAACCCGGTTCAGCCAAAGCCCTCCGAAGAAGGACGCAAACCCAAGCACGAAGATCGCTATCGTGAATGTCAGGGTTATCTGAGGAATTGTCGAGTGAAACAGCTTAGCCAGAGGAACACGAAAGACACTCCAGGCATATACGGCACCCAGCGCCATCTGCACCAGAATCGCCGCAAAGGCGATTCCCCACCGCTTGTATTCGTTCATGAAGCCCCCTTCCCGTCGCCGCTCATCGTACTATCAAATGCAGCGCAACCATCAAGAAATGCTCCAGAGACTTGACCCGACTTCAGACGCGATTCAGCGCAAACGGGTCTTTTTATGATGCGAATAAAGCAGCGCGCGATATTCGAAACAATCTTTTAACAATTGGGAACCCCCTGCGAGAGCGATCTCTGTTATCCGCCGCCTGCGGCGTCCTACGGTTCTGCTGCAGTTCGGCGCGGGCTGGTGACTCTAGGATCACGCTTGTGGCGGGTGTCTGAGTGTGACCGCGCTTCTCGCACGCGCTCCAGGAGCAGCTCGCGCTCTCGCAGATTTCGCGTGAGGGAGACGGCACGTTCGAACTCTGCGCCTGCTTCGTCGAAGCGGCCAAGCTTGGCCAGGAGATCGCCGAGCACACTCGGCAGTAGATGGTAATCCTTGAGCGACGGTTCAGATCTCAGCGCGTCTGCAATCTCCAGGCCGGCTGCCGGACCGAATGCCATCCCTACGGCAACGGCACGGTTCAGATCGACTACGGGCGAAGGAGCAACCCGAGCCAGTTCTGCATATATCTCTGCGATGCGCATCCAGTCCGTCTCTCCGGGGCGCAGCGCGCGTGCGTGGCAGGCGGCAATGGCGGCCTGCAGGACGTAAGGACCGCGCGCGCGGCCAAGTGCCTC
>DATAQX010000484.1:0-6898 GCA_036264455.1 Silvibacterium sp.
GCGGCGGAGACACTCTCTTCCTCGGAGAGCTGCTCCGCGAGAAGTTCCGGATCGAGGTCGGGCTCGAAAAGCTGCGCCATCAA
Source organism: Silvibacterium sp. (assembly GCA_036264455.1). Taxonomy (GTDB): domain Bacteria; phylum Acidobacteriota; class Terriglobia; order Terriglobales; family Acidobacteriaceae; genus Silvibacterium. Next base: position 84 of record DATAQX010000484.1, read on the forward strand.
ACTGAGTCTACCGCGCAACTCGCTTGCGGAAGGAAGTGGAAATCCCGGCAAACACACAAACGCCCCGGAATAGATAACCGGGGCGTCGAGGAATTCTGGTTTAGCCGCGCTCGACTTCTTTAAGACGCGCAGCCTTGCCGCGAAGTCCGCGCAGGTAGAAGAGCTTGGCGCGGCGAACCTTGGCCGAACGAACCTTCTCCACTTTATCGATAACCTTGGAGTTAAAGGGGAAGATGCGCTCGACGCCATGGCCGAAGCTCATCTTGCGAACAGTAAAACTACCCTGCGCGCCGTTCTTGCGGGCGATAACGATGCCCTCAAAGGCCTGGAGGCGTTCTTTATCGCCTTCCTTAATCTTGACTTGGACACGAACCGTGTCGCCCGCCGCAAATGGGGGAAGGTCGGTTCGATTAAGTTTTTCCTGAAGGCGCTGCATGACTGGATGAATAGACATAGTACTTTCCTGTAACTTGATTCGGAACTTCTAGTTTACACGGAAATCAGGGTTTTGCGCGCGTCTGCTTCTCGAGAAATGCTCGGTCTTCGCGTGAAAGCGCAGCGCTCTCCAGCAAGTCCGGTCTATTCCGCAGCGTCTTCTCCAGCGCTCGCTCACGACGCCACTTTCGGATCGCCGCATGGTCCCCGCCGGCGAGCACCTCGGGCACACATAGCCCACGAAACTCCGCCGGGCGTGTGTAGTGCGGATAATCCAGAATCCCGCCGGAACCGTGCGTCGAACGCGGCGGGCCGTCTACATCGCTCGGGAAATGCTCGTCAGACTGGCCGAAGCTCTCAAAGGCGCTTGAATCCTCATTGCCCAGAACTCCCGGCAACAGTCGCATCGTAGCATCGACAATCACCGCGGCGGCCAGCTCGCCTCCTGAAAGAACGTAGTCGCCAATGGAAAGCTCGCGATCGCAGATGAACTCGTTAACCCGCTCATCCACACCCTCGTAGCGTCCACAGATCAGTACAAGACGATCCAGCTTCGCCAGTTCGCGCGCCGCAGCCTGCGTGAACCTGGCGCCCTGTGCGGAAAGCAGCACCACCGACTCGCACTGCCCGTCTCGCTCCGCCTTCGGCGCAACGCCAAGCGATTCGACAGCTTCGACCAGCGGCTCAGGTTTGAGCACCATGCCTTCGCCGCCCCCAAAGGGACGGTCATCGACTGTGCGGTGTCTGTCGTGAGTAAAGTTGCGAAGATCGTGCAGTTCGATCTGAAGTAGCCCATTGGTCAGAGCACGCTTCACCACGCCGTGGCCAAAGATGCCGCCGAAAAAAGCCGGAAAAATCGTGATGATGTCGAAGCGCATGCGTTCCGCTCTCAGCTTCGCTCGCTATTGCCGGCCTTGTCCAGAGTCCGCCGTTCTTCTTCGGTGATCGGCGCATTGATGTCGAGCAGCCCGACTGGAAGATTCATCTCGATGCGCTTCCCCGAAAGATCGATCTTAACGAGATAGGCCTTGGCAAAGGGAATCAACATTTCTTTGCCGTGCGGAGGCTCGACAGTAAGCAGCCCAGCTTCAGGGTCCAGATCTGTGACCTTGCCGACGGAGCGCGGCTCCGATGAGACATCGACTATCTCACATCCGATCAGGTCACTGATATAAACGGAATCATCATCAAGCGGCGCCCGTTCGCTCGCGGGTATGGCCACCAGCAGGCCGCGCAGAGATTCGGCATCGTTGATCGAATCAATGCCCGAAAACTTCAGCACGACGCGACCCTTGTGCAGCCAGTGTCGTTCCAGCGTTGCTTCGCGCACGGGTGTGCTTGTTTCCGATGCCATCAAAAACAGCCGCTTGCGCTCGACAAAACGTTCCGGAAAGTCGGTGAGCAAGTCGGCGAGAACTTCTCCCTGCCGCCCCTGCGGGCGCACTAAGCGGGCGAGGATCACCCAATCGGCATCACTCATGGGAATGCTCGCCGTCTTAGACTACTCGCCAGGCGCTCCGTGCTTATCCTCTTCCAGAATGTCGAGCGTATAGCGATGGTGATGCTTCATACTGACGGCGCCAAGGATTGTTCGCATGGACCGCGCAGTGCGCCCCTGCTTACCGATTACCTTGCCGACATCGCTGGGTGCGACTCGCAGCCGCAGAACAGTGTTTTCTTCCCGTTCAACAGCTTCAACTAGGACTGCTTCCGGCTCGTCCACCAGTGCGCGGGCAATTTCGGTTACCAGTTCCTGCATGTCGTCCGGACGTTCATCGTGGGTCATTGCCTTGGGCCCCCCTTGAGGACGTGGGTATTTCACTCTCGGGCTCGCGCCATACTATCAGTAACTTCACGCGGAAGACAGAGGAATTCTCAGGCATTGCCTTTCGCGTTTGCACGAAACCACAATCAGGGGGAGACGCCAGGAATCGGTGACCTAAGCTGCTGCTGTTTCGACCGGCTTGGCCACAAGCTTGGCAACGCGCTCGGAGAGCTGTGCCCCCTTGCCGGTCCAATAGTCGATGCGCTCACGCTTCAAGTCAACTGAAGCTGGATTGGTGCGCGGATTGTAGGTGCCGACTACCTCGATGGAGCGGCCATTGCGGGCGCGGTCCTTTTCGATCACAACGACACGGTAGTACGGCTGCTTGCGCGCGCCAACGCGCGCCAAACGGATCATCAACACAGTGGAAATCCTTTCAAAACTGCTCTTTAGTTTGGGGAGACGGTTCGATCAGACCTGGCAGAGAAACCAGTCCGCACACGAATTCCCAGCAATCTAGTATAGCAAGGGCAGGAAGAAGATGGAACAGAGATCAAGCCGGGAAAAGAAAGCGGAGCAAGGGGCCGACGCGCTGGGCCCAGGCGGCTTCGTCATGGGTACCCCCCTTAACACGCTCGTAGTGGATGTCCCGTTCCGGCCTCCAGCCGCTGGATTCCAGCCGGCGGTCCAGCAAATCGGTGTCGGCCAGCGTCCGGCGGCCTTCGGCGTCTCCCACGTCTAGCCAGATGCGCGGATGGTGGTGCATCCTGGGCGCCGTCTCATTCACGTAACCGACGATCGATCTGTGGTTCCACCAGACAGATGGAGACATCACGGCAAGTCTGCCGAAGATCTCCGGGTATTTCAGGCCGAGGTACAGCGTGACTAAGCCGCCCAGCGACGATCCGCCCAGGCCGGTGTTCTCCGCTCCTCCGCGGATGCGGTAGTTGGCGGATATGAAGGGCAGTAGATCCTGCCCGAGAAGATCGCCGTACTTGTGAGCGTCGCCTCCACCCATCTTCCAGTCCCGTGTTGGCGTGTATTCGGCCAGGCGGTGGTCGCCGGTGTTGGCAACACCAACGATGATGAGCGGCTCTACTTCGCCCGCGATAATCACAGTATCGGCGGTGTCGGCTACTTGCCACGTGCGCCCGGGGATAAACGAGGTGCGGGGGTTGAATAGATTCTGCCCGTCCTGCAGATACAGCACCGGATACCGGCGATCGGGTTCATCATCGTAGCCGGGCGGCAGATATACCGTCACATCGCGGTCGTTGGGCAGGAAGCGGCTGTGGAACTGCGGATGAAGGCGAATCCGCGGATGGGGTGGTGCGTCGAGTAGCGCAGAGTCTGGCAGTGCAGAGTTAAGCTGTGCCTGAGCCGATATCTGTGTCGCCAATCCGCCTTTGCCCTTTCCTCGCCGGGTTTTCCGTCGTCGCTCCACGTCCCTTACTTTAGAGCGTGTGCTGCCTGTTACAGTAGCAGGAATGTGAACCGATTATGAACCGGGAATATCACAAATGGTGGTCTCCCCGTCTTGGACGGGATATGGAATTGCTTGTCTTCGGACATGCAGGCGTGCCGATTATCGTCTTTCCCACGTCGCAGGGGCGGTTTTATGAGTTCGAGGACCGCGGCATGATCGGGGCCATCGCTCATAAGATCGGCAACGGTGAGATCCAGCTTTACTGCCTGGACAGCGTGGACAGCGAAAGCTGGTACAACCGCTCCGTGCCACCACGCTGGCGCATCGCCCGCCACATGCAGTACGAGAGCTACGTTATCGAGGAAGTGCTGCCCCTCATCCGGCTCAAGAACCAGGATCCGCATCTTGCCAGCCTGGGCTGCAGCTTCGGCGGATACCATGCCGTCAATATCGCACTGCGCCATCCCGACCGCTTCACAGGTTTTCTCTCCATGAGCGGCGCCTTCGACTTGAGCAGCTTTCTAGGCGGCTATCACGATGACGACGTCTACTTCAACACGCCGAACAGCTATATCCGGAACATGAGCGACAGGTGGTACCTCGACCGCTACAGCCGCAATACATACATCCTGGCTACAGGGTGGGACGACCAGTGCCTGGGAGCAAACCAGCATCTTTCTCGGCTCATGGGCGAGAAATGGATCCCGCACAAGCTTTACATCTGGGACTCATGGAACAGCCACGACTGGCCGACGTGGGCTCGGATGATGAATGAGTATCTGTAAGGTCCCGATTCGGGAATGGCCAGGGGAACCCCCTCCCCCTGTTTTTTGGTGCATCCCGAAACCGATTCATTCCACAGGGCTTATTTCTCCTGACCTGTAATCGTTTCATTTCATTGGACATAACTGTAACCGATTGTTTCTGATCGAGTTATTTGCAGCGACTGCAGGAAGTCCGTAACCGATTCATTTCATTGGAGCCCGGTGTAACTGATTGCCCCGATAGGGATTATTGGCAGAGGCTGCGGCAGCGCGACTGAGCTCGGCCAGTGCCCGTTCTTTGATGAGCCGAGCCTCTTCGGTTAACTGCTCAAGGCGAGTGGTTGCTGCGTCGAAGATTGCCTGAGCGTGAAGAGGCGTGATGACCCTGGTGCGGAGCTCATGGACGGTGTTGCCGAGTGAGATTGCGATGGCGAAGAGATTCATACTCGGGATCATGGCGATGAGCTGGCGGGCGTCGGCGTTTTGCTCACGCCGATGGGGAGCGGCGTGGGCATGGCACCAGCGTTGACCTCGGAGAGCAAATTGCCTGCAATGTGAGCCGGCAGGAAGGATTTCGGTGCAGAAACGAATCATCGGGGCTCCTTCAAAAAATAGAAAAGGCCCGCCGGGCGGGCCTTTCGGGTACTACTTCTATTGTATCGACTCCGCAGAAATGATCGGCCAGGTTTCCCGGCTTTTCCTCCTTTTGAAATGAAGGAGTTGCGAGGGGGGAGTTGAATCGCGGCCTTGACACCGGGAGGCACGGGGATAGTCCAGGCAGGTCGATGAGCGCTTAAGACCTGAAGTCAACAGTTGACGGCTCTATCTGAGGACAGATCACTTCCGACAAGCCGACTTCTCGGGACTTGCCTGCGAACAGGGCCGACAGCGGCAGCATCTCGTTTGCCGCAGGAAGAGTGAACAGCTTCTCAGCAAGGATCAGGTAGAGGGATCTCGTTTCAAATGTTCCCTGCCCCACGAACAGAGAACTTCCAACACCGGAACCAAGGTCCGTCCGTACGGCGTTAGCGAGTAACGCACTCGTAGGGGTAGGCCTTGCTCCTGATGACGTTCCAGAATCCCTGCCCCTGTCATCTCCCGCAGATGACGGAGAAGCATCCGCTCTGTGATTTCAGGGATACTCTTCCGCAATTCGTTCGTCCTCATCGGTCCGTCCAACAATCGCCAGAGGATGGTGCCCTTCCATCGCCCGTCGATGACGCTGAGCGTCACATCGATGGGGCATGGTGAGATCTCCTTCTTTGAAACGCCCATAGATTGCTCCAACTGACAATTTTGTCAGTGCTGCTCTTTGCATCAGTACTCCATTGAAAGGCGTCTTTAGCGATGAGGTCAATAGGAGCGCTCCTTATGCACTTGTTCAACATGGCGACCCTGTTCGTCGTTCTCACTCTGGTAGGCGTCGAGTTTTCAGTATCTGCATTCGTGAACCCTGCCATGTGGCGGCTCGAACCCGAAGCGCAATTGAAGATGCTAAGCCATTCTGCTCTCGTGCTTGGAAAGGTGATGCCTGTCTGGTACCTGGTATCTACCCTGCTTCTCGGTATCCAGACCTGGCTCTGCTGGCACACGCCGGGGCGCTCCATCCTGCTTACAGCGGATGCGATCTTGGTTCTTATTGCGGTGGCATCGATCTTTTTCCTGGTTCCACTCGCCCGTCGCGTGGCGGAAGGTGCTGCTGACTGGCAGCGGATAAATCGGATTTGGGACCGGAGAAATCGAGTGCGGATAGCCGCTCTCGCCACCGCAGCTGTCCTGCTCACATACGTCATAGTCCGCTGAGGGGCTCGATCCAGATCAGTACCCGGAAACGCGTTTGTGTTGGTTAACCAGTGACAGCTCAGCACCCTTTTCAGCACCCAAATTTGGTGAAATGTCTTACTTCCTGGCTGATACATCTGCCGTGCACGGACACCATTCTTCTGGGACCAAACGCAGGTTCATCGTGAGCCGCCGAGAACTGGTCGGTGAGTGACTCGGCGACAATGCGCTCATTGAGGATCCCTGGAAGATCGGGGGACTGACCCCCCGCTTCTCGGGACCAATCCGACAAGTCCTGGATAGCAACTATCACAGATGAGCGTTTAACCAGCGGCGAAGCAGTCGGCTGGCGAATTTGGTGGTTTGGCCGTTGTCCGTTTACTTCACGTGTAGCGAAACAGGCAAGGCTCCTGCACCAAGGTCAAGGCTTCTTAAAGCGGTGCTTGTGAATATTCAAGCTAGCAATTCTTGAGTCGAGTGTCTGCCGCGGCATTCCCAGCTTGACTGCTGCGCCGCGCGGGCCCGCTACCTGACCGTTGCAGGCCTTCAACGCAGCTTCGATCATTTCTCTTTCACGATCCTCAAGGGAAGAGGCCATCGGGCCTATCTGAGCGGATGGAATTGGCGTATCGTTCCTTAACCA
>DATAQX010000507.1:0-4459 GCA_036264455.1 Silvibacterium sp.
GAGCGCTGATTCAGGCATTCGTCCCACCATCAACGGTCAGATTCGCTCCAGTGATGTACGCGGCCTCCGGACTGGCCACGAACGACACCAGGGCGGCCACCTCATCCACATGCCCGTAGCGCTTGAGCGCTGTGTTCGCCAGCTGAGGTTCCGCCCATTCGCCGGCTGCGGGGTTCAGATCTGTATCGATCGGACCCGGCTGAACGTTGTTGACCGTGATACCCCGGCTCCCGACCTCTCGGGAGAGTCCCTGCGTAAACATCTTCACAGCGCCTTTTGTAGCCGAGTAAGCAACGAGTCCGGGTGTCATCATGCGCTCGCCTACACACGAGCCGATCGTAATGATGCGGCCCCCGTCCTTCATGTGCTTCAGTGCCGCCTGCGTCGCGACAAAGACTCCGCGAACGTTGATGTCAAACATGCGGTCCATCTCCTCCAGCGTGGTCTCCTCAAACGCTTTTGGAATGGCCGTGCCGGCATTGTTCACCAGCACATCAAGCCCGCCGAAGGCCGCGACCGCCTTTTCGACCGCGCTTTTGACAGCTTCTGCGTCGGCGGCGTCCGCCTGAATCGCGAGCGCCTTTCCGCCGGCGCCTTCAATTTCCGCAACAATCGATGCGGCAGCATCGGCGCCTTTTGTGTATGTGATGGCCACGCTCGCTCCATCCGCAGCCAGACGCTTCGCAATCGCTGCGCCAATGCCCCGCGAACCGCCGGTAACGAACGCCACTTTTCTGTTTAACTTAGACATGGATCTCCTTTAGTTTCTGTGAACGATTCGCAGTTCAATTGAATGCCATCTCGCTCAACCTTCACAGACTTCTTTTCAATGGATATCTGATGTGCCATTTTTGCAGGCAGATTTGGCATTTTGAGGAATACCAGCTATTCCAAATAGGAATGCATAGCAGAAAGGAAGAGGAATACAGGGGCTGTTTATGGACAAATTCGATGCAATGCAGATGTTTGTAAAGGTAATTGACAAAGGAAGCTTCTCAGCAGTCGCGAAAGAACGCGGAATCGGTCAGCCGGCCGTCAGCAAACAGATTTCCGCCCTCGAAGACGAGCTCGGCACCGAGCTGATTCACCGCACCTCCCGTTCCATTGCGCTGACTGAGGCGGGCCATGACTTTTACGAGTCTGCTTTGCGGATTCTCGATGACTTTGAGAACGCGGCTTCGCGAATTGGCCGAGGCCAGACTTCCCCGAAAGGTCTCATTCGTGTGACCGTTCCTCCGACGTTTGCCCGCCTCCATATGGTGTCAAAGCTGCCTGCGTTCTTTGCTGCCTACCCTGACATGGCCGTTGAGATGGCCGCATCGGAGAGCCCGACAACGATCGTCGAGGACGGCTTCGATCTGGCTATCCACTCAGGTGATCTTCCAGACTCCACTCTGGTTGCGCGAAGATTCGCGCAGACGATGATCATTCTCGTCGCCACACCTCAGTACCTCACACGCTATGGCGCCCCGGAATCGCCGGAAGATCTCAACCGCTTTCGATCGGTCGTTTTTGTCGAGCGGGGCACGGTGCAGCCGTGGAAATTTGGTTCCGGACAGGATGTGAAGCGTGTTATCCCTGCAGGAGCTTTTCGAACCAGCGATATCGAACAAATGCGGATGGGGGTTCTTGAACACCTGGGGATGGCCCAGGCACCAGCATGGCTCTTCGCCGCAGAACTCAGAGAAGGCACCGTTCTCCGTCTTTTGACTCCCTTTGAGCGAACTGTGCCAATCCTCGCCGTTCGACCTGCCAGCCGCCGAATGTCCACTAAAGTTCGCATCTTCATCGAGCACCTGGAGAAGACTTTCGCACTCTGTTCCCAGTTCAACCCACGCCCCAGCTAACCGGGCAGGGGAATGCTCTGTAGTGCTCCGTACGTGCATTCCAATTCGAGCAAGTGAGCAAGAAAATCTCGTCGATTAGTGTAGGCGAGAGAAGGAAAACTACGTCGATTAGGTAGACGAATTGAAGGGAGATCTCGACACACGGGGACGATCTTCCTGATCCAGCGAATTAGCCTTATCTAAAGCCGGTTGAGGATAGCTGACAAGGAGAACAGGATGAATGTTTTCTCGATGAGAATGATCCGGGGCGTCGCCGCATTCGCCGCGATCTGGTTGTCGGTGACAGCCCCGACAGCACAGACAGCGACTTCACGGATCGTGGGCGCTGCGAATACCTTTCTTTCGACGCTCAGTGAGAAGCAGCGGCAAAGCATTCTGTATTCCTTTGACGACGAACAGCAGCGGGCACGCTGGTCCAACTTCCCAACCGGCTTTGTCCCTCGGGGAGGTATGAGCCTCAGGGAAATGAATCCCGCACAGCGTTCCGCCGCAATGGCCCTGGTGTCATCCGCGCTCAGCGCGAGAGGGTTCGAGAAAGTTCAGCAGATCATGGAGGGCGATGAGGTCCTTAAGAGGACCGATACTGGCGGCCCTCCCGGCGGAAATAACGGCCATCGTCCACCCGGAGACAACGACGGCCATGGACCTCCACCGGGTAATGGCGGCCACCGTCCTCCATCGGGTGATAGTCAGATGTTTGGCAAAGATCTCTACTACATCTCGATCCTCGGAACGCCCTCTGAAAAGACTCCCTGGATGTTGCAGTTTGGAGGTCATCATCTGGCGCTCAACATCACTATCGCCGGGGAGCGTGGCGTCCTCACACCGACTCTGACTGGCGCGCAACCTGCTCTGTACACGATCGATGGGAAAACCGTGAGGCCGCTGGGCCCTGAGAGCGATAAAGGATTCGCTTTGCTGCAAGCCCTCGACGACAAGCAGCGAAAGCAGGCGATTCTAAGTTATCAGCTCGCCGATCTTGTCCTCGGTCCGGGACAGGACGGCAAGACAATCGTTCCCGAAGGTTTGAAGGCTTCCGAAATGACTGAGCATCAGCGCGCCATGCTGCTCGATGTGATTTCAGAATGGGCGAATATTATTCACGACAGTGCGGCTGCGGCCCGTATGGCCCAGCTTAAGGCCGATGTCAACGAGACATGGTTCGCCTGGAGCGGACCGACTACCGTGACGCCGGGCAAAAACATTACGGCCTATTACCGCATCCAGGGCCCGCATCTAGTAATCGAGTATGCGCCTCAGACCCTGGGGGGCGATCCCGGCCTGCACGTCCACACCATGTACCGCGATCCGACGAATGACTATGGACGGGGGCTTCTGAAGCAATGAAACCGAGGCTTATCGCCGCCGCCGCATGCTTCTTATCTCTCGGAGGCATTGCGTCCGCGCACCGACTCGACGAATACCTGCAAGCCACCATCCTCTCGGTGGACAAGGATCATATTCAGGCATCCATGCGAATGATCCCTGGTGTTGCTGTGTCTTCCTCCGTCATTGCGAGCATCGACAGCAACGGAGACGGCGTCATATCCCCGGCGGAACAGCGGGCCTATGCCGAGCGAGTGCTTGGCGATTTGTCGCTGACGGTGGACGGCAAGAGTGTGAAGCCGAAGCTTGTCTCAGCAGATTTCCCGCAAATCGAGCTGATGAGAGAGGGACTTGGGGAGATACATATTGAGTTCACGGCGGATTTGCCGCACGGTGGCCCCAACCGAAGACTCATTCTCGAAAACCATCATCAACGCCAAAACGCAGCCTACCTCATGAATTGCCTGGTTCCACGCGACCCGGATATCCGAATCGTTGCCCAGAATCGGAATGAACGGCAATCGTTCTACCAATTGGATTATGTGCAGGCCGGCGGTTCTTTAGACTCGCCACTTTACAAGTGGTGGACAAACGTCCGCGGGTTGATCAGTGCTCTCGGCTTCGCCAGCCTCTTCCGTCTAGGCATGCGGCACATCGCTGAAGGAACGGATCATCTTCTCTTCCTGCTGGTACTTCTTCTGCCTGCGCCTCTCATGGTCGTTGGTTCACGCTGGGCTGGATTCGCCGGCGTGAGAAGCAGTGTGCTCCGCATTCTCAAAATTGTGACGGCATTTACGATTGGGCATTCGATCACGCTGGCATTGGCTGCATTTGGAATCGTCCGCGTGCCCAGTCACCCGATTGAAGTGCTGATTGCCGTTTCTATTCTAGTGTCGGCTATCCATGCTCTCCGCCCAATTTTCCCGGGGAAAGAGGCTGGCATAGCGGCCTTTTTCGGGCTCATTCACGGCTTAGCGTTTGCTGCCACTCTAAGCGAATTGGGGCTCGGCCGGTGGGAGCGTGTGGCCGGTATTCTTGCGTTCAACCTGGGTATAGAAACCATGCAGATGGTCGTGGTCGCCGCTACTATGCCATCTCTGCTTCTCATGAGTCACACGCGGGCGTATCCATTCTTGAGAATCGGGGGGCCGCTTTTTGCGGTTTTTGCGTCTATGGGCTGGATCGCTGAACGGTTGTCAGGCGTGCGTAGCCCGGTAGACGTTGTGGTGGGAGCCGCAGCGCATCACGCCGTTTGGATCGCCGTGGGGTTGTTCCTCATCAGTCTG
>DATAQX010000549.1:0-7819 GCA_036264455.1 Silvibacterium sp.
CCGTCGTTGGCTCCGACAAAGTTGATATTGCGCAACGGGTAGTTCGTTTCGTAGTGCGTCGCAAGCACGATCACGCCATCTTTTTTCCCGGGAAAGCGCACGATGTAGTTGTGCATCTCCATCGGACCGGCGGGGGTTGTCGCAGTAAATGTGTCTTCTTCAAGCTGGTCGTGCTGAAAGTGCTTTCGTATGAAGTCTTCTGCCCTGGCATGGCCAGGGCTGCCGATCCAGCGAGGGCCGATGGAAACGAACTCGCGTGTGTATTCAAGTGCGCGCGTTCCATTGAAATCACCCTGTGGTGCGGCGCTTGCAGTAATTGGAAGAGTAGCCAGCAATACGAAGAACAGAGAACGAACGCGCCCCAACTAGCTCTCCTGTCTTTTTCTGCGGGTGGCAGGATGCACCATGTATGAAACTCCGATGCTGATGAGATAGAGAAGAAGCATGGGTGCGGCAAAGACGCACATCGTCAGTACATCGGGCGTAGGGGTAATAATGGCCGCGATGATGAAGATGACGAGGATGGCGTAACGAATGTTCTTCCACAAAAAGCGTGGGCTGACGATGCCGAAGAGCGACAGAAACAGCACCAGGATGGGCAGCTCAAACGTAATGCCCAGGCCGAGGATCACGGTGAGAAAGAGATCGGTGTACTCGTTGACCTCGATGAGCGGCCGGAACTCCCGACTGAAGGTGAACAGAAAATCGAGCGATCCGGGGAAAACCCAGCGATACCCGAAATATGCACCCGCCAGAAAAAGGCCGACTGTTGCTCCCATGAACGGCATAACATAGCGTTTCTCGCTCTGATAGAGGCCCGGCGAGATAAAAAGCCACAGCTGATACAGCACAAAGGGCGCGGCGATAATAAACCCGCCCATGAAGCTGATCTTCAGGTACATGTTAAAGCCGTCAACCGGGTTGTGAATGATCAGCTGCGGGGGCAGGCCGTGCTTCCTGAGCGCGAAGGAGATAGGCTCCTGCATGAGGCGATAGATCCGCTCATGAAAGCCCCAGGCCACGCAGAATCCGATGATGAGGTAGACAACGGAATGAATGATGCGCCGGCGCAACTCCTCGAGATGTTCGAGGAGGCTCATGCCAGGCAATTCTGCGCGTTGAGTTACGGAGGACCGGGCGCGGTCCAGGATGTCATCCATGATGAAGGGGGGCATGCTCGTTCTCGGGCTGCGAGCCGTTCAGCGGGGCGGCTTCTGACGCGCCCGCATGGCCGTTGGAGCGGATATCGGAGTTGATATCCAGGGGCCGTGCCTCGCCAGTCAGGTGAGCAGATTCCGGTAGTTCGGGCGGTGTAACGGCTGCGTAGGGAGAACTCGTACTTACAGGTTCGCCGGTCGATGGTGGAGAAATCGTCAATGGAGAAGAAGATGGCGGCAGAATCGTCGGTTCAGCACTGGTCTCAGGAAGAGGGAGCGCTTTTGCCTGCTCGGCAGCTGCTGCTTCCAGCTTCTTTTGTCGCTCCTGCTGCTCCATGGTGCGTAACTCTTCGTCAATCTGCATTTTGAAGTCGTTGGAGGCGCGGCGGAACTCGGCCAGAAGTTTTCCGATTTGCCTCCCGATTTCCGGCAGCTTCTTAGGCCCGAAGAGGACCAGGGCAAGCAGGAAGATCACAATGGAGTCGGCAAAATGCATTATTTGTCATGATACCTGTGCGGTTGTCGCGTCACAAATCACTCAACCCTGCGGCTAGAAGCCGGTCGGGTCATCCTGGGAACGTGGAAGTAGGCAAAACGGATGGCAATCTGTCCGTTACAGCTGTATTAAACTAATTGCATTAGCACACCCTTACGGTCGTTCGTTTTTTGCAACGAAGGTCCTTCCGGGCGCGTCTAAAAAAGTAGGTTGCAACATCCCCGTCGGTTGGGCAGCGTAAGCCGCAGCGAATCGACTGCAGCCTGGATTGCTTTCAACATCCCCGTCCATCAAGGCTCCTGAGCTCAGAGTGGACTGAAGGCGGAATGGTAATGAATGTATTGGAAGATGAAGTCGTCACTGCGTCTCCTGTTTTAGAGCCGCAAAGTTGTTCTCTTGACCACTATCTCGCCCTGCCTGATCACAGCATGGATGAGAGGATTGCTGAAGCCCGCAGCAAGCTGGGCAAGAGCACTGTGCTGCTTGGGCACCACTACCAGCGCGATGAAGTGATCCGTTTCGCCGATTTCACCGGCGACTCCTACAAGCTCTCCAAGATCGCAGCCGAAACGGAGGCGAAATATCTCGTCTTTTGCGGTGTGCATTTTATGGCCGAGAGCGCTGACATTCTCGGCCGCCCTGACAATCCCCCTGGAAGTGGCCAGCAGGTGATTCTGCCCGACCTGAATGCCGGCTGTTCCATGGCCGACATGGCGGAGATAGGACAAGTCGAGGACTGCTGGGACACGCTTCTCGATTCCGGCATCAAGCCAGGGGAAATCCTGCCCCTGACCTACATGAACTCGACCGCCGCCATCAAAGCCTTCTGCGGAGAGCGCGGCGGACTGGTCTGCACCTCATCCAACGCCCGCAAGGCATTTGAATGGGCCTTCGCTCGCGCAGAGAAAATTCTGTTTCTCCCCGATCAGCACCTGGGCCGTAATACCGCTTTCGCCATGGGCATACCTCTGAATGAGATGGTGGTCTTTGATCCCTGGCAAATTAACGGCGGTATTACATCGGACCGGCTGCGGGCGGCGAAACTCATTCTGTGGAAGGGCCATTGCTCGGTTCATCAGCGCTTTCTGCCGCAGCATGTGGATGCGGTCCGCGCAAAGTATCCGGGTATTCAGGTCATCGTCCATCCTGAGTGCCGGTGGGAGGTTTGTCAGAAGGCCGACGCGATGGGTTCCACCGAGCGACTGATCAAGCTTGTGTCAGAAGCGCCTGAGGGCTCAATGTTCGCCATCGGAACCGAAATTCACCTGGTGAACCGCCTGGCGAAAGAGTTTGCCTCGAAGGGCAAGAAAGTCATAACCCTCGACGATACCGGCTGCTTGTGCACTACGATGTATCGCATCAGCCCCCAGCACCTGGCCTGGGCGCTTGAAAATCTGGTTGAGGGTCGCGTAGTCAATCGTATCCAGGTGCGTGACGATGTGAAGCACTGGGCGCGCGTGGCACTGGATCGTATGCTGGAAATCAAGGTATAAGATGGACGAATTTGAAATGAAGACCTTCACCCTGGATGAAGCACAGGCATTACTGCCCGTGCTGGAAGCGCTGTTGAAGCGCGCGATCGAGGGCAAAAGGGCGGCCGAGTCGATTGAAGGCCGTTTGCAGGAATTGAGCCGGAAGATTTTCCTTTCTGGAGGATTACTCGTCGACATCGCCAGGGTACGCCGCCAGCGCGCCGCTCTCGAATCGCATGTTCAGGCCGCAAAGGATTCGATCGCCGAGATCGACGCCATCGGCGTTCAGGTAAAGGACCTGGAAAGCGGACTGCTCGATTTTCCCTGCCAGGTTGACGGCGACATCGTGCTGCTCTGCTGGAAGCTGGGTGAGGGCCGCATCGACTACTGGCACACGGTCGAGGACGGCTTCCGTGGACGCCAGCCGATCGATGAGCGCTTCAGCCCCAGGAATACAAGGAAGCCCAGGCCGGAACAGCCGAACTGAACTCACGGTGAGCCGGGCAACGATCGCAGCTCTGTTTAGAATTGCAGCATGAATCGCCGCTCACTTCTGCAGTCCATTCCCGCGCTCGCATTGCTCAGTACTGGCGCACTCGCCCAACCGATAGGGGATGTCGTTTACGAGCTCCGGATGTACACGGCGTACCCTGGCAAGCTGAACGACCTGCTGGCACGGTTTCGCTTTCACACCGTGGAGTTGTTTGCCCGCCACGGCATGCGGAGCATCGCCTACTGGACCGTCCTCGACCCGGTTGGGAATGAACCTGGTCTCGTATATGTACTGGCCCATGCAAGCCGTGCCGCGGCGAGTGTCAGTTGGAAGGCCTTTGAAGCTGATCCGGAGTGGCAGAAGGTGCGGGATGCCTCCGAAGCCAAAGGGCAATTGGTGAGCAATGTTCAATCACTTTTCATGAAGCCTACGGATTTCTCGCCGCCGCTGTCCTGAGACGAAATTGAGCGGGCAAATCGAGCTTCATGAGATGATTCCGGCCTGTTTGACAGATAATAATAGTTATTATTTAATAGATTTTAGCAATGACTGTCGCAGAGGCCAACGAGTTCCGAGCATTATGTGACACTGCCGGTATTCCCGTCACGCATCAGCGTCTGGTGATTTATCAGGTACTGCGCAGCATGCACGGCCACCCTAGCCCTGAAGAGGTCTACGAGCGGGTCAGGGTCAGAATTCCGGCCATTTCCCTGGCAACGGTTTACAAAAACATTCACTTATTCATTGAGAGCGGGCTCTTCCATGAAGTGAGCCTGCACCATGGGTCGCTGCGTGTCGAAACCAACGCCCTTCCGCATCATCACCTGGTGTGCACGGAGTGCAAATCGATCACCGATATCGCGGCCGACGATCTCGGCATCCCGGTGCGGGCGCACAGGTTACGCAGCGGTTTCCTCGCTCAGCGCTATGCGGTGGATGTTTTGGGGCTTTGCCCTGATTGCCAGAAAAGTTTGCCTTAGCCTGTCTCATCTTTACTTCAAGCAGTCTCACTTAAATACATAGGGAGTCATACATGTTAACTGTCGGCGAGAAATTCCCGTCCTATTCCGTAGTAGCAACCGTCAGCACAGACAAGAACAAGGCTTTCGAAACCATTACCGACGAAAGCTATCCTGGCAAGTGGAAGGTCTATTTCTTCTGGCCTAAGGATTTCACCTTTGTCTGCCCCACAGAGATCGCAGCCTTCGGCAAGTTGAATGCTGAGTTCGATGCGCGCGACACCCAGGTGCTCGGTGGCAGCACGGATTCTGAATACGTTCACCTCGCGTGGCGTAACAATCATGAAGACCTGAAGGATCTGCCCTTTCCCATGCTGGCCGATGTGAAGCGCGACCTCTGCGAGCAGCTCGGCATTCTCGACATCAGTGCCGGTGTAGCGCAGCGCGCCACGTTCATCGTCGATCCTGAAAACGTCATCCGCTTCGTCTACGTCACGGATCTCTCCGTCGGCCGCAACCCGCAGGAAGTGCTGCGCGTGCTCGATGCTCTGCAGACTGACGAGCTCTGCCCCTGCAACTGGCAGAAGGGCGAAGCAACGCTGACCGTCTAAATGCGGTCTCCAATGAACGGTTGTTAGGCCGCTGGTTGCCTGAGCAATCGCGGCCGGCGGCCTTTCCCAGAAAGGGTGAATTTCCATGTCCATCGATCTGCTGATCGATAGCCTTCCGAGCTACGCGAAGGACCTGAAACTGAACTACTCCACACTCATCCGCCAGAACTCTGAGCTGACGCCGCAGCAATTGTGGGGAACCGTGGTTGCCAGTGCTGTGGCAACGCGCAACGCCGAGTTAACCGAGGCTGTGCTCACCGAATCTGCAAAGCACCTCATACCCCAATCGCTTGAGGCTGCCAAGGCGGCGTCCGCGGTGATGGGAATGAATAACATCTACTACCGTTTCCTCCACCTCACCTCGAATGAGAAGTACGGTACACTGCCCGCACGCCTGCGCATGAACGCTATCCGTACTCACGGCGTGGATCATATCGATTTCGAACTATGGGCTCTTGCTGTCTCGGCTATCAATGGCTGCGGTAAGTGCGTCGACTCGCATGAGAAAGTCGTGCGCGAAAAGGGCGTCACGGAAGAGACAGTTCTTGCTGTCGTCCGCGTCGCCTCAGTCATTCATGCAATCGGCAGTGTGCTCGATGCCGAACGGGTGGCAGAGACAGTGGCCGTCTAGCAGGACCGACTTCCCCCAGGGGCCCACTCCAATGCGGGCCTCGCCGATTCAGGTGAACAAAATTGCTCACTCATGCGTCTTTCTCTCGAAGCCTCGAGGTTTGGGTTCCATAGGTCGGGGCGACAAACTGCGTTCTCTGGTGATATCAAAAGGTTGGGACTGAAGTCGTCAATGAAACGAAAAATGCTGGGCAGACTGAGAGCACGAATGCGAACCTGGAAAACCCTCCCCTTAATCCTTTCGTTTGCTGTAACGCTGGTGTTGTCAGGTTGCGGAAAATTTTTCGTACCGGAGACCAGCTCAGGCGGTGGTGGCACGGGCAGCGGCGCCAATATTTATGTGGGCAATAGTAATACCGCCAATATTGCCGGTTTTTCGATCGCCAGCACCGGAATTAGTACCCTCGCGAACTCGCCGTACGCCCTGGGCGTGTCGCCGAGCGCTTTGGCCATTACGCCCAGCAACAGCTTTCTATATGTGAGCAGCCTGGCAGGAGGCATTTTTGCCTACTCGATTGGCAGCGGAGGAGCGCTCACCATCGCGAACAATGGAAGCGCCGTTGTTTCCGGTATTAGTCCAACCGCGCTGCGTGTGGATGCGACCGGGAACTGGCTGATTGTCGTCGATCCAACGCCGAAAGCATACGTTTTTGCCATCAACACCACCAATGGAACTCTTACCTCTGCGGGGAGTGTGCCTCTCGTTGCAGGCAGCAGTCCAAACCACATGGCGATTGCGCCAAACAACAGCCTGGTGTACGTCTCGCTTGGTACGGGAGGAGTGGCAATTTTGAGCTTTAACGCGACCACCGGTGTGCTTACAAACAACAATCAGGTCCTCGCTCCCAAGCAGAACCTCAATGCTGCTCAGGGACTGACGGTTGATCCTACCGGTACATATCTATTCGTTGCCGAGACGGGGACGAGCATCATCCGTGTGCTCTCCATTGCAACGACCGGCGCGTTGACGGAGTTAACGGGTTCGCCTTACTCCACCGGAACCGGGCCCACAGGCGTGCTCATGGATTCGACTGGAAGCTATCTCTATGTGACTAACCGGGCGTCCCACAACATCAGCGCGTTCCTTCTTTCATCTTCAGGCGCCTTGACGCAAATCAGTGGGTCGCCGTTTGCAACGGGAATCAATCCTCTCGACCTGGCCGAAGACAATACCCACACTTACATCGCAGCCGTCTGTGCAGGGGGAACCCCTGACCTTCAGGTCTTTAAGATCGATACCACCACTCCTGGAGCGCTCGATGCCTTCAAGACTGCCACCACTGGCACAGATCCCACGAATGCTCTGGCCGTTGTCGCCGCGAATTGAACATTTCTCCGATGGGCAGCCCTTTCCTTAAGGCCCGTTCAGGCGAACGTGCCTTAAGGCGCTTGAGTTACGCAGTGGCTACCACTCGACGGGCTGCCAGCAAATACATGAACCGGGTGATTCCGCTCACCAGCAGGTTCACGCCCACGATGGTTGAAAGCGCCCATACGGCGCTTGACGGCCAATGTGCCAGAATCAGAATTGCGAGAATCAGTGAAATGATGCCGTCGAACAGCGTCCATCCTGAACCCGGCAGCGACCGGATTGCAAAATATGAGGCGACCTGCAGAAACCCTTCAACCAGGAAGACCACGCCCAGCACAATCGTGAAAGACGCCAGGCCGACAATCGGCCGCCTGACCAGGTAAATGCCTCCCACCATGTAGAGAATTCCGATCAGGGTTCGCCACAGGTAGCCGCCAAAGCTCCCGGCAACAACCGCGAAAATAAGATGGAAAATCCCGGCGATGATGATGAGGACGGCAAGCACAATTGCGATGCTGATTCCAACCTCAAAGGGCAACACCAGTGCAACAATTCCTGCCACTGCCAGCAGAACGGCCCAGACCATGGCCCATCCTGTTGCCTTCTGTACCTGCTTACCAAGAGCGTCGGTTGTCATGAAACCTCCTCCAGTTAACAGTTAAACCGCGTTGGGTTCAAAGATCGCTTTT
>DATAQX010000022.1:0-20565 GCA_036264455.1 Silvibacterium sp.
ATCGGCGTGGCAACGCAGCTGGCGATTAACCGCAGCGAGATGGGCCGCGAGATGCGCGAGATTGCCGCTAAACGGGCTGCGAAGAAACAGAAGCGCTGAGGCTTCTCCCGTCTAAATAAGTTTCTGGAATGAGATACTAAATAACGATGCCCATTGAGGATTATTCAGCCGCAGCGCAACAGATAGCCGACCTTCTCAAGACTCTTACTTCACCAGGTCGTCTTCGTCTCAAGTACAGGATTACCGCGGGTCAAGGCGCGGCCGACCCCAACCAGCTGGAAGCGCGCGAAATCTACGTGGAACTGGCCGGTCCCGATGCGGGGTTGCTCACCCAGCGGGGTGGAGAATTGCTCCGGGCACTCGAGCATATTGCGGCAAAGATCATTCGCCTCGATAACGAAGAGCACGACAAGATTTCGTTCGATGCCAACAACTTCAAGGCTCTGCGCGCGCGCGAGTTGAAGCTGGCAGCCGAGACTGCCGCAGAAAAAGTCCGGCGCACAGGCCAGCCCTTCAGCTTTGCGCCCATGAGCTCGCGCGAAAGGCGCATGCTGCATCTTGCGTTTCGCGCATACGATGATCTGGCCACCTCTTCGACCGGCGAAGGCATGTATCGCTTTGTAGTGGCCCATCCCAAGGGCTACGACACCGGCAAGTTCTCCCCTCCGGCCAGACCGCCTTTTACCGGTGGCCGCGGACGCCGCTAGAACGCTGAATGCTTCGCGTCCGGATTTTCAGACGGGGTTCCAGTTAAGAAACACCGTGCAGCCCGATCCACAAGTCGCCGAGCAACAATCGGTCGCCAACGAGACGATTGTTGCCGTCTCCACTCCGCCGGGCCGCGGAGGCATCGGCATCGTGCGCCTCTCCGGCCCGCACTCGCTCGAAATCGCGAACGCATTACTCAAACTGCGCAATCCTCTCACTCATACACGCGCTCTCTTCGCGCAAATCCTCGATCCTGAAACTGAAAGCAAATTGGATGAGGCTATCGTTACTTTTTTTGGGAGGCCGAATTCCTACACCGGTGAGGACCTGGTGGAGATTGCCGCGCACGGTTCGCCAGTAATCCTGGAGTTATTGGTTCGGCTGGCCCTGCGGCAGGGTGCGCGCCTCGCGCGTCCGGGCGAGTTTACCGAGCGGGCATTTCTATCTGGCCGAATTGACCTCACGCAGGCCGAGGCGGTCCGTGACCTTATCGAATCGCAGACGCTCTACCAGGCGCGTGTCGCCGCCGAGCAGATGGGCGGCGCTCTATCGCGGCGTATTCATTCGCCAAAACAGGCATTGGTCGAATTGATTGCATTGCTCGAAGCAGGAATTGATTTCGCCGAGGATGATGTCGATGTTACGCCGGACGTCGAAATCGTAACCCGTATCGATACAAGTTATGCTCAACTGGAGAAAATCGCTCGTTCGTTTGAACACGGACGCATGGTGCACTCGGGGTTAACGCTTGCTATCGTCGGCCGCCCGAACGTAGGCAAGTCGTCGTTGTTCAATTGCCTCGTCGAGCGCGAGCGCGCCATTGTGACCGCAATGCCGGGTACGACCCGCGACCTTGTAACTGAACGTGTTTCCCTGGGAGGCATTCCGCTCGAGTTGGTTGACACCGCCGGACTGCGTGAGGCAAAGGATGAAGCAGAGTCGATCGGTATTCAGAAATCGCGCGAGGCGCTCGCCGACTCAGACCTGGTGCTTGTAGTGCTGGAGGCGGGAGTTCCACCGCGCAGGGATGAGACAGATCTGATTCAATCGCTCGCCGGGCGGCGAGCGCTGATCGCTTGCAACAAGAGCGACCTCAGCAACTCAGACTTGAGCGATTTTGATTTGGCTGGCGGGACAGGCCAAAAATTGCCAGTGTCCGCCGTTGTAACATCTGCCTTGACCGGTCAAGGCATTACGGAGCTGCGGAATGCTTTGGTGGAAATGGTCCGCAATCCATCCTCTGAAAGTGAGAGCGGCATGCTGACGAACCTGCGCCATCACGAAGCAGTCACGGCCGCATTGGCATCGCTCACATCGGCAAGGAAGGCTGTCAGCGAGAAGACTCCCCACGAAATGTTGCTGCTAGATTTGTACTCCTCACTGCGACACTTAGACAGCCTGACCGGCGAAACAACTGCCGACGACATATTGAACCGGATCTTCTCCACCTTCTGCATTGGTAAGTGAGAGTAAGTCCGTATATTGCACGCGCCGCTCCTAGGAAACAGAAGTCTTCTTAGTGCGGAGCGCTCCCTCCAACTGCGCAAGCTTTTGGTTCACCTCAGGTCTGCTCTTCAGACGTTCGATGGCGGCGAGTACGAAGGCGAGACAAACTCCGACGAAGAAGCCCGCGGCGGTCGCAGTCAACGTTATAAGTCCCCGTTTCGGGAAGGATCGTTTGTCCGGCAGAGTTGCGGGATCCACCACCTGGACGACGGACCCCTGCTTGGCTTCATCCAGCTTGGCGACTTCGAACTGGCGGGCCAGAATTTCGAAGATGGTCTCGTAGTACTTCACGTCGCGGAGCTTGCGCACGTATTCCAGTCCCGCTTCCGGAACCTTTCCCTTGGGGACAATCAATCCCCCGCCGTTTTCTTCCGAACCACTGAGCTTGGATAATTGCGCTTGCAAGCCGCCCAATTCCTGTTGGGCCTGGATAATGCCGGGATTCTCTCCAGTTGCGTAGGTGCGCATGGCCTGAATCTGGACTTCTTTTGCCGCAATCTGTGCACGCAGCGCGGCGGCGGATTCGATGAGCGCACGCGCCTGACTGTCAAGCTGAATGAGCCCCGTCTTTTGTTCGGTTTGCTTGAGAGCTTGCTCCGCGTTGGCGAGATTGTCCTTAGCCTCTATGAGTTGTTGCTCGAAGAAGAGGCGCCGCTGCGATGCTTCGGTGATTGCCAGGTGCTGGGTGAGGGTGCGAAATTCCTGTACATAGACATTGGCAATCTCGGCTGCCCGTTCCGGATTCTTGTCCTCGAACGAAATGTGGATAAGCCCGTCCTTGGAGCTTCCATCGACAGTCGTATGCTTTTCAAAGGCCGTGCGTGCGTCGGAGAGGTATTTGCTGCGGTACTCTCGCATAAGTTCAAAACGGCGGACCATGGCATCTTCGACCGTCTCGCTCCGAAGCATTCCAACGTACATATCGTTTGGGCTTTTCAGGCTAAAACCGCCGCCGCCGCCGGCCAACGCTGCCATCGAACCCAGATTTCCGAGTTGTGAGGCCAGAGCCGTGGCCATTGAAGTGTTTTGTTGCGGCGGCAGGATCGTGACTGTCGCCGTAAACCGTTGGGGCAAAATCAGGCTGATAAGCGCTGCAGAGACCGCAAAGACCAGCGTCACAATCAGAATGAGACGCTTATAGGTCGCCATGACGATGAGGAGATCAAGCAAAGAGATCTCTTCCTCATGGTTGCGAGGGGTAGCTGACAAACTCGAGGCAGCCTCAACCTCCGTCTGCAAATTGTCCACTTGTGTCTTTGTCGTCAACTATTCCTCGGCGTACCGGCTGATGCACGTCTGTCTCTGAGAAGGCGCCGGGCATTTTCCATGATGAATCGCATAGGACGGTCCTGAACTACCGGTCGCGTTCCTTCGCGCCATGAAGTCAAATCCATGTCCTTCCTAATTATCCACCATCTTACCCACAAAAACCTGAAGCCTGCGCAGCAGGTCTATCGATCTACACCCTATCGACAGATGCATCCGCCGGTGCTGTTTTGGGAGTTGCCCATCCCTGGCCGTACACTTTCAGCGCGTGCAGTGCCGGACACATCTCAGGCAAGGCGCGCAGGGTTCGCTCGAGTCTCTTACCAGCCAGGGGGGTCAATGGTGCGCGCTCTTCGATGGGGTTCTATCTCTTTCAAATCTGGGCATGGGGCCGCGTTCGCCGCGTTCCTGTTGCTCTGCAGCTATATAGCGCATGCGGATAGCCGAACCAAGACCGACATCGTTTACATGATGAATGGAGACAAGATTACCTGCGAGGTGAAAAGCCTTCAGCATGGCCAGCTCGCTGTAGAGCCCGATTATGTTCTCGATACAATGATTGTGGACTGGTCTAAAGTCGACCACATTGAGAGCTCTCAGGGCTTCGTCATCCTGATGCAGGATGGGACTCAGTACACTGGAACGCTGGGTCTCGACAGTAAAAACAAGGCATCTCTCATTATCCGATCTGAAAAAGACGAAACCCTCCCCAATCAGGACGTGGTGGTGATCGGTGAATTGGGGCCGAGCTTCCTGAAGCGGCTTAGAGGCAATGTCGATGTAGGCTTCACTGCTCAACGAGCGAATAGCCAGCGGGACCTTTCCGTGCAGACTGGCCTGTCCTATCAGTCCGACAAGCACATTTTTTCCCTTCAGGGCAATTCGCAATTCACCAGCCAGCAGAAGACCAATAATACGAGCCAGCATAGTCTGTCGAATGCTTTTTACAGCCGTATCCGAGAGACGAACTGGTATCAGGCTAGCCTGGCGAATTTTCTCTCCAGCTCAGAGCAGAAAATCGATCTTCGGTCTACCTTCGGATATGGCCTGGCCCGGCGTTTCATCTCGACCAATCACAACGGCCTATTCGGGTTAGCCGGCCTCAGCTACACACAGGAAAGAGATTCGCCGCAGGAGGGGTCCACTCTGCATCCTTCCAGTCTGGACACCGTTCTGGGTGTTCAGTACTCCAACTTCCGGTTCGATTCGACCACCCTCAGCACCAAGGCCTGGGTCTACCCCAGTCTGACCAACGCAGGCAGAGTCCGCATGACGTTCAATCAGGATATCTACTGGAAAATCATCGGCGACTTCTACCTGCGATTCAGTTTCTACGACAACTTCGACAACCAGCCGGCCATCGGTGCTCCAAAGAATGATTTGGGAGGTTCGACTTCTGTCGGCTGGTCGTTCAAATAATGATTGGAGCGGCGAGGGTCATTCCTCCCCATCCGTGCGCGCCTTGATTGTGCCGGCCTTGATGGCTTTCACAAGCAGAGCGTGATCGGCATCGGTCTGGTTGCCGTAAGCTTCGGCCCAATCCGCCATAGCCTCATCCAGAGCGGGCGTGTCTCCGCAGTATCCCGCAAGGACAGCCGCTTCGCTGGTGCGCGCATGAGCGCGCGCAAGGATGGCGCCACATGCCCATGCATAGAAGTTGAAGGAGATGCCGCTCAACCACTCGACGGGAATACCGCCCTTCATGTTCTTCATCTGGCGAACAAAATAGGAACGGCCCTGGATGGTTGTCCACCCCAGGAATATGTCACTTGAGGCTTGCAGCGCGCGCTGGCCTGCGACAACACGCTTGCCCTCGTGCCGGAACTCTTCCATGAAGCGAGGAAGATACAGGCCGTGCGCGGGCGTAACCGCTTCTTTGATTTGCAGGAAGAGCGGATCCAGGTCATCGTTGCCGAGCAACAGTGCGAGATAAGCGCGCGTTCCCACGCTGCCTACGCCCACCACTCGGTGCACCACATCGACGATATGGTAGCGCCCGAGCAGATAACGGCGCTCCGGGTTCAGGGTGTCTGCGTATGCATTGAGGCCTTCGATTACCTGCGTACGAAGCTTGTCCGGAATGTGCGTCAGGATGGGAGGATCTTCACGTAACATCCAGGACCCGGTCACATCCCGTTGGCCTATTTTTCGGAGCAGGTCGATATTCGTCTTACGCATGGCCTTAGCGACAGACTTTCTGACAACGGCATCTGTTTTTGGGTCAGCCTTGATCAGAGGATTCTTCCGCCCCGGATACGCATGCCGATACCATACGTCGAGGATGCCCTGGCTCTGGAGATTATTTAAGTTGCCTCTGTACCCTTCAACACAACGGACGACGCCGTCTCTGCGTTCGCGGGCATTTAAGCCATTCTCCCGTCCGGCGACATTCACGCTGGCGGTCAACCGCTTCAGATCGTATTCCCAGGGGCCGATCATCGTCTCGTCGAAATCATTCAGGTCAAACAGCAGATCACGCTGCGGCGATCCGTAGAATCCAAAATTGTTTACGTGAGCATCGCCACATATGACCACGGGAATGCCGCTGATCGGTGTCTTTGATAAGTCAAACGCCATCACGCAGGCCGCGCCCCGTAAAAATGCAAAAGGAGAAGCGGCCATGCGTCCCATGCGTAGAGGGACAAATTCAGCCTGGCGCCCGCGATTGCTCTGCTCCACCAGGGCGAGCGGGTTGGGCCGGTCTTTTGCCGGTGTCCATTTACTGTGTCTCTCGTAAGGCATGGCTGCTTGCAGCCGCTGCCCGAATACATGTCGCACCTGCCATGGCTCGGCCGGCCTTCGCAGGTCGGTATGAAGGGCCAGGCTGCCGAATCGGTTGAGGCCCACCTCTATATATTGAATGGATTGCGGCTTGGGGGACCTATTGCTCGGCCGGGATTTCGACATTGCCACGACGGACTCTCCGTTCACGCGAAATTCATAATCAGGCAAGCATACTAGCAAGAAGAGGAAGATTCTGTCTGCATCCCGCGATTCCTCTTCCCGGGCCTTAATTCTGTGCCCTGTCCCCACTGGAAGGTTGACACCTGGATTGCCAGCGTAGAAGCGGACGCGGCAGCTTCATCCATGAGGTGAAAGCTTGACGAGGTGAAAAGGTTGATGCTGCCTTTCCGATTGACTGCCTCTTAATCCGATTGACCAGGCCAATCCCTTCCTCTTTTTCAGAACCCGTCCTATGCTGGTACGTGCTGTTCAGGAGATGGTCATGCCTATCCCCGTCGACAAGCCGCAAGAATCCCTTCGTCTGGAAGAAGCCCGCGTATCAAAAACACCGTGGCGTAAGTGGGGTCCATATCTCAGCGAGCGTCAATGGGGTACGGTTCGTGAGGACTACAGCAAGGACGGCAACGCATGGGACTACTTCTCGCATGATCAATCACGCTCCCGCGCCTATCGCTGGGGAGAGGACGGCATCGCCGGAATCTCCGACGACCTGCAGCGTCTCTGCTTCTCCCTGGCCCTGTGGAATGGCAAAGATCCGATCTTAAAGGAGCGAATGTTCGGGCTGACCAACTCCGAGGGCAATCACGGCGAAGACGTCAAAGAATATTACTTCTATCTCGACTCCACGCCTACCCACAGCTACATGAAGTATCTGTACAAGTACCCGCAGGCCGCATACCCATATGACGACCTGGTAACTACCAACCGCGCCCGTACCCGCGAGGAAATGGAATACGAGCTGCTGGACACAGGAGTCTTTAATGACGACCGCTACTTTGACATCTTCGTCGAGTACGCCAAGGCTGAACCGGAAGATATCCTCATCAGGATCACTGCAGAGAATCGCGGCCCCGACGATGCCACCCTCCACCTGCTTCCCACACTGTGGTTCCGCAATACGTGGACTGGCCAGGAAGGCGCTTTGCGTCCCGCGCTCTTTTGGCTGGAGGCGGCCGGCAAGCAATTCGGCAGCGGGATCATTCGCGCCTCCCATGCCGAGCTTGGAGACTACGAGCTAATTGCGGAAGACGAGGCCGAGCCGCTGTTCTGCGACAACGAAACCAATCGGGCACGCATCTATCGCGAGACTCGTGAGGGCTACGCGAAGGATGGCATCAATGATTACATCGTCGCAGGCATGACATCCGCGATCAATCCCGTGCGTACGGGAACCAAGGCCGCGCTGCATTATAATTTCGAGGTTCCGGCAAAGGGCCGCAGAACCATCCAGCTCCGGCTTCGCCCGGCGACCGTGCCCGGTGTCGAGGCATTTGCGTCCTTTGCCAGTATCTTCGACACGCGCAGTTATGAGGCGGACGAGTTTTACGGTGCGCTCACGCGGCATGTTCAGTCCGAAGACCAGCGTCAAGTGATCCGTCAGGCTCTTGCCGGAATGCTGTGGTCGAAACAGTTTTACTACTATGACCTCGAGCTCTGGCTCCGGGAACACGATATGCCCGGCGTTTTCAATAAAAGCTCTCGTAACGATGACTGGTCGCACATGATGAGCCAGGACATTCTCTCCATGCCCGACAAATGGGAGTATCCCTGGTTTGCCGCCTGGGACCTCGCGTTTCATACATTGCCGCTTGGGCTAGTCGATCTGGACTTCGCCAAGTCTCAGATCGATTTGATCCTGCGCAGCCCCTACCTTCATCCCAATGGACAGGTGCCTGCGTATGAATGGAACTTCGGAGACGTGAACCCCCCGGTTCATGCGTGGGCGCTCCTCGCACTCCACCGCCAGGGAGAGGCCTCTGGCGAGGAGCCGGATTATGAGTTCCTCAAGGTCGCATTTCGAAAGCTTCTTCTGAATTTCACCTGGTGGGTCAATCGCAAGGATGCCAGCGGCAAGAACCTCTTCCAGGGAGGCTTCCTCGGACTCGACAACATCGGCGTCTTCGACCGCTCCAGCCCGTTGCCTATGGGAGGCTATCTCGAACAGGCCGACGGCACCGCCTGGATGTGCCTCTTCTCTCAGACCATGCTCCAGCTTTCCATGCTGCTCACCGAGAACGACAATTCCTATTCGGAGATGGTGCTCAAGTTCCTGCAGCACTTCCTCGCCATTGCCGCGGCGCTCAACGAAGTAGGCCCTGGCGAGGACGGCATGTGGGATGAGGAGGACGGTTTTTTCTACGACGTCCTGCGTCTTCCCAATGGAGCCTCGGAGCGTCTGAAAGTGCGAACCATGGTGGGCTTGCTCCCGCTCTGCGCGACAAACGTCATCGAAGATAAGTTCGGTCAGGAGCATCCGGAAATCCTGAACAAGGCCCGCGTATTTCTCGAACGACATCAAGTTCTGCGAGACAAGATCGGCCCTATCTCGAAGCGCGGCGTGCGGAACCGGGTTTTGCTCTCGGTTCTGAATGAGGGGAAATTGCGGCGTATTTTGAAGCGCATGCTCGACGAAGAGGAGTTTCTCAGCGATTACGGCATCCGTTCCATATCAAAACACTATAAAGACCATCCCTATGTATTCGAGCAGTGGGGCGCACGCAGTGCTGTGGAGTATGTTCCCGCCGAATCCAACACGGGAATGTTCGGCGGCAACTCAAACTGGCGCGGTCCTATCTGGATCCCCGTCAACGCGCTCATCCTCCGCGCACTCTATAACCTCTATCAATATTATGGCGACGATTTCCTCGTCGAGTGCCCCACCGGCTCAGGCAAAATGATGACGCTCTTTGAGGTTACCCAAGAAATCAGCCAGCGGCTGGGAAGCATCTTCACGCGCAATGAAGAAGGAAAGCGTCCCGTCTATGGCAGCACGGAGAAGTTTCAGAACGACCCGCACTGGCGTGATCTGATTCTGTTCTTCGAGTACTTCCACGGCGATAATGGCGCAGGACTCGGGGCCAGCCATCAGACGGGGTGGACGGGTGCGATCGCTTCACTGCTTCACATGCAGGCAGCCATTACCGCCGAGAATGCTCTCGCAACCGCCACGCCAGCGCTGGCGGCAAGCGCCGGGACCTCAGAAGTGAACAATTAACGGGGCCTGGTTAACGGGGGTCTGATCGATTAGATCTGCGCCCGCTAAATCTGAGCAATCCTCACGTTTCCGTCACTGGTGTGGATCGTCAGCGGAACTCCGCCGCCATTCATTCGCCCGCGCAACTCATGTCCGCCACCACTCTTGCTGTCGTAGTGATCCATCGTAATCGGAAGAGCGCAGTCCACATGGCCGTCGCTCGTGTGAATGTCGAGATCAGCAGCAAATCCCTGCGGCACCCGGATCGTCACCGAGCCATCCGATGCCTGGATGTTCGATGCCTCGGATAACTTCGTCCCTTCCCGCAGGCTCAGGTCCAGGCGTCCGTCGCTCGTATGCAGCATCAGCGCGTTAAACGTTCCGTCTACCGTCAGATTTCCATCGCTCGTTCGCGCATCCAGAGCTCCCGTTGAGTTGCTGACGCTCACATGCCCGTCGCTCGACTTAATCCGCAGCTTGCCCGATACATGATCGGCGGTAACATCTCCATCGCCGGTCGTCAGTCCCAGTTCGCCCCCAAGTCCGGAGAGTCCGAGGCTTCCGTCCGAGGTCTTCGCTTCAAGCGTCAACTCCGCGGGCGTCTCAACCGTCACCTTCGACCGCGACTTGTGCAAAGTGATGTGAACGCCGATATGCTCCTTTTCCTTGAGCAGGAAGTGGACCTGGTCGCCGTTCTGGCTCTCTTCCAGCCGGTAGTCGCTGAGCTTGATCCCCTCGGTCTCGACCCGTATACGGATCTCGCGGCATGATCCGCAGGAGGATATCTGCACGCCAGTGTCCGCCGTCTCAAGATTGAGCGTCGGCTTGCCCGCAACGGTATAGCTCTTCGACCAGAGGTGATCGGCATCCTGGGCGAGCGACGGCATGGAAAACACTGCCAGCCCCGCTATAGTCAGAGCAATTTTTGTCTTCATGTCAGCCAGATACGGAACCCGGCACGGAAAGGTTCCCTCAAGCGACTCGCCCGGCTCAAATCAATCAAGTCTGTGATGCAGCGGCTGGACTTAGCAGGTCTCCACTGCCCACTTCTTAGCTGACCGGGTTTTCGCTGACCGGTCTTCAGCCAGCCGATCCTACGCTGTTGTTACAACTCCATCGACTTGCTCGCCACCAGAGCTCCCGCCTTAGCCAGGAAGTCAACCAGTGGCGTCGATCCCTGATCACCCTTGCCGCGGGTGCGCACGCTCACAGCATTCGCTTCCTCTTCTTTATCGCCCATTACCAGCACATACGGAACCTTCTGCATGGTGAAATCGCGGATCTTCGCGTTCATCTTCTCGTTGCGGCTGTCGAGTTCCACCCGGAATCCCGCCTTTTGTAACTCAGACTGAACTTTTTCCGCATATTGCTGGTGGCGTTCGCTGATCGGAACCAGCCCCACCTGCACCGGCGCGAGCCACAGCGGAAACGCCCCGCCATAGTGCTCGATCAGGTAAGCAACCATCCGCTCCATCGTGCTGATGATCGCGCGATGAATCATCACTGGCCTGTGCAGCTTTCCATCGGCCCCTGTGTAATTCAGGTCAAACTGGTTGGGCAGGTGAAAATCCACCTGGATGGTCGAGTAGGTTTCTTCGTGCCCCATCACGTCAGCAAGCTGGATATCGAGCTTCGGCCCGTAAAACGCCGCTTCGCCGCGGCCCTCTTTGTAAGGCAGCCCGAGCCCATCCAGCGCCTCGCGCAGCACGCGCTCGCCGAGCGCCCACATCTCGTCGTTGTCAACGTACTTTTCCTTGTTTGCCGGATCGCGCAATGACAGCCGGTAACTGTAATTTGTTATGCCGAGGTCGCGGTATGCCCGCTCGACCAGCTTCATCACGTTCGAGAATTCTTCCTTGATCTGCTCCGGAGTGCAGAAAATATGCGCGTCGTTCAGCGTCATGCAGCGCACGCGGCTCAGTCCGCTCAACACTCCCGATCGCTCGTAGCGATACATCGTTCCCAGCTCAGCGAGCTTGACGGGCAGCTCCCGATAACTGCGCGGCTTCGACTCATAAACCAGAATATGGTGCGGACAATTCATCGGACGCAGCACCATCTGCTCGGTCTCGAGATCCATCGGGGGAAACATATCCTCATGGTAGTGCGCCCAATGGCCTGACCGGATGTAAAGGTCCACCTTCGCCAGGCTCGGCGTGTAGACGTGCTGATATCCCAACTCGCGCTCCAGCCCCAGAATGTACTCTTCCAGAATTCGCCGTATAGTCGCGCCCTTCGGCAGCCATAGCGGCAAACCCGAACCCACGTCTTCGCTTACCGTAAACAGCTCAAGCTGCTTGCCCAGCACGCGATGGTCGCGTTTCTTCGCTTCCTCCAGCCGCTGGAGATAATCGTCAAGGTCCTTCCTGGAGAAGAAAGCCGTCCCATAGATGCGCTGCAGCTGCGGATTCTTCTCATCGCCCAGCCAATACGCGCCCGAGAGGCTCATCACCTTGAAGGCCCTCACTCGCCCAGTCGAGGGAACATGCGGCCCGCGGCAAAAATCGACGAACGACCCGTTGCGATACAGGGAGATCGCCTCACCATCGTGCGTAAAACGCTCGATGAAATGGATCTTCATGAAGTCATTTTCGGCCTTGAAGCGCGCCAGGCCCTCCCCGCGCGGCTCCCACTCGCGGACGAACTTCTCATCGCGGGCGACGACCTCGGCCATCTTCGCCTCGATCGCCTTCAGGTCTTCCGGCGTGAACGGAGTAGGCCGGTAAAAGTCATAGAAGAACCCAGCCTCGGTCGCCGGCCCATGCCCCAGCTTGGTCTCCGGGAAAAGCTCGAGCACCGCAGTCGCCAGCACGTGTGCGGCGGAGTGGCGAACCACCGGCAGAGCGTCCGCGTCTTTCTCCGTAAGCAGCTGCAGTTCGACATCTTCGGTCAGCGGCGTGCTCAGATCCACCAGGCGCTCAGCCTCGGGATCTTCAGCGGCATACATTGCACCCTCATCCGGAGTTGCTGTTACTGTCGCCGCGGCATGAACGGGCTTGATGCGTGCAACTATGGAAGCGGCAGCGAGGCGGGGAGAGATGCTCTCCGCCACCTGAAATGGCGTGACACCCGCGGCGAACTGCTTCAAAGAGCCATCGGGAAGCTTGACCTGAACGGAATTTCCGGAATCATTCATAAAAGAAGAATTTAATTTTCTGCAATGTCAGTGATATTTGCTTTCTATTAAGGATATGGTTTTGAGAGATTCGCGTCGAGCGCACCCGGATCGTATGTGCCGGCATCCAACGCCCAGAGGAATAGAAACAGAGGAATGGCATGGGAACGCAGCCTGAATCAAGACCCAACTCAACACTGGCGCTTGTCGGCTGGCTGGTGCTTTGCTTTGCCGTCGCAGCCGTCTCTTCCATCTTTGTTACGGGCGGCATCCCCACATGGTACACAGGACTCGTCAAACCGCCCCTGACCCCTCCGAATCAGGCTTTCGGCCCGGTATGGACTGTGCTCTATGCGCTAATGGCCATTGCAGCCTGGATTGTCTGGAAAACGCGCCCCAGCACCTGCCGGAGGCGCGGCCTGCGGCTGTTCTGCGTGCAGCTCGCTCTGAATTTACTCTGGACCTGGATATTCTTCGCCCGTCACCAGATCGGCACGGCACTCGCGAACATAGTTGTCTTGTGGGTCGCTATCCTGTTGACCATCCTGACCTTCAAAAAGATGAGCACGACCGCTGCCTGGCTGCTGGTTCCTTATCTTGCCTGGGTCACCTTCTCCGGCTACCTTAACTTTGCAATCTGGCGGTTGAACTAGAACGCTTTCCGCAAAAAATTCAAAATACTTTGGCATGAAATGTGGCTGGTCTCCGCTTTAGAGAGTGAAGGCAGTCGAAATCACGACACTTCACGAAAGGAGACACTGTCATGAAGCGAATCACAGCAATTGCACTCTTCATCATCGCAGCCTTTATCACCACCGGCAGGGCAGTGGCACAAGATCGTGCTGTTCGGGCGACCGTGCCATTCGACTTCACCGTTGGCGACAAGCTGCTCCCCTCGGGCACCTATACGATTACTTCGGCATCGGCCGACATAATCGTGATTAAGAACTATGACAGGCGCATCGCTATTCTGAGTACGGCAACCCCCGACAGCAAAGAGTCGAGAAACGGCAGCAAGCTGGTCTTCGACAAGTACGGCGACCAGTACTTTCTGCACGAAATTCTTTGCCAGTCCGCCGCGTTGAACGTAAACCTTCCTACCTCGAAGCAGGAAAAGAAGGCCCGCGTCCAGGAAGCCATGCTCCACAGTGCCGGCCAGGTCTTCGTTGCTGCCAGGTAACTGAGGCTAACTTGCGCTCGCTAACAGGAGATCCGGGGGACAACCGTCTTCCGGGCTTCCTTATGCTAAGAGCTGGTAAGAGCCCGGAAGGCAATCAAGAATCGCCATTGTCATACGATGTTCCTGACGGACAGAGGTCTTTGCTTGCTACGATCGTGATCTCGTTCTTGTAGGTTTTCCCGTTTGCAGTGTCAAAAAAGCTGAATGTTACAGTGTTATCCTCAGCGGCTGCGAAATACTGACTGATGTCCACGTTGGGGGGAGCCACAAAATTCCCCGTCGGCGGATCCGGATCGAAGGCCTCCGCATTATCGTGAGAGAAGTAACCCGAGGTGTCGAACTGGACTTCTAACACCTCGCCATAGACGAAACATTGCTTGATAATCGTGTCCGCCTTAACGGGGATGGGCGGCGGGTACTGAATCTTTCCCATAATCTTCTCCTCATCGTTGTAAATGCGATGGCTCTCAGCTACACAATTACTTTCATGGCATTTGGAAATCGCGGTCGGAGATAACACCCTGTATCTCCGGATCTCCGCTCAATTGCTCCCTTGTTAGTCCCTTGCCTAATGCCTGCGAGAGATACTTGATCGCATTCCGCCGATCTCCTGATAACTCGTAGGCGTCCGCAACTTGAGAGAGAACATACTGGTTGTCCGGCGACAAAGCAAGTGAAATTCGAATATGCTCCAGAGCTTCATCTCTGCGGCCATTTTTCGCCAGCATGCTTGCGAGCGTCGCCTGGACTACTGCGTCCTGAGGGTTTCGATTGACGAATTGCTCAAGTAACTCGATCGCCTTTTTTCTGGATGCGTTCGCCTTATCGTCCTCTTTCAGCCACTCGTAAGCCGCGGTCAAATTGCACCAGACGTCGTAACTTTGAGCGTTGAGCTCAAGCGCCTTCTGGCTTGCGGCGATTGACTCATTGAATCGATGCTCCCCTAAATAGAGAAACCCAAGATTTCCGTATGCGACAAAATTAGGGCTGAGCTCGATTGATTTCCTGAACGCCTTTTCGGCTTCCTGCATCATCTTGGGATCTTCCAGATCCATATATGCTGCACCCAGGTTTGTGTACAGGCCGGAGTTATCCGGTGTCAGTTCGAGAGCGCGGCGATACTGGACGATCGCCTTTCTAGGCTGGCCAATCTCGTCGTAGAAGACACCCAGGGCACTGTAGCCCGTCCAGTCGTCAGGACGCAGCGCGGCCGCCTTGGTATAGGCATCCTCGGCCTCAGAAATGCGCCCCTCATTCTGATATGAGTGGGCAATGCCCGTGAGGGCCTCGGCATCTCTCGGGTCAAGCTTTATCGCGCGCTGGAACTCCTGGATAGCGAGATCATACTTTCCTGAGACTCCATGAACCTGGGCGAGCGCCACATATGTCGATGGAACGCGATCATCCAACTCAGCCGCTCGCCTGGAATACGTCTCTGCCTTTCGCACGCATTCAGGATTTGGATCAAAGCGGTACTTCATAATGAAGACTTGCGCCAGTCGAGCAAAGCCAAGCGCAAAGTCAGGATCAGTCTTCACCGCATTTTGGAGTGAATCGATGGCTCGATCCATATTTCCGGGTTTATCGAACCTCTGGAAGTAGCCGAGACCGGCAAGATAGTCCTCATATGCGGCTCGGGGTACCCTGTGCGCACTCTCACTTACCTGGCTTTCTCCAGTTGAAATATTCATAAGCCGCCCCAGGCTCGTGACGGCGTCGTCTTCCAGCGCGGCTAGATCGCCCGTCAGACTCGCGACATCTGTATATCCGATCTCCCGCATCTTCTCCGAATCAATCAGCGTAAGCTTCAGGTGCGCAGCATGATCATCCCGCTCGAAGTTCCCCGTTACGACGATCGTTGCGCCAAACTCCTTGAAGGCCGATGAGGCATCCTTGACCTTGCGAGAGCGAACTTCGCTGGCCGGGACAACCCATAAGGACTGATTCGTGGCGTCAAGATTTGACAGCTTGCCGGTCAGTGAGTCCATCAAGCCATCTCCGAGTGCCTGTGTCTCCGGGTTACTTCCGGCAAAGTCAAATGGAAGCACCGCGACATGTTTTTCATGGCTGGAAAACAATATGCCCTGCACGCGCTCCCGGATCGCAGGTACCAGCATCAGTCCGGCAACCAGTAAGATCACTCCCGTGGCCGCGGCGCCTGCCCGAACCCACGTCCTGCGGAGCCTTGCGGGTGAAAAGAAGCGATCATCGATCTCCTCAGCCACAATCTTTGCCGACTGATATCGCTTCTTCGGATCGAACTCCAGGCATCTGCTCACAATCTCATCACATCTGTGCGGCAAGCCTTTCCGGATCAACGATGGTGGCGTGGGCCGCCGGCCTCTCTCCACAGCCGCCTGGAGAGCGGTGTGTGAAGGAAATGGCTGTTTGCCGGTGACCAGTTCATACATCACCACGCCCAGCGCAAAAATATCGGCCGCTGGAGTAAGGCGGTCACCGGCGAACTGCTCCGGAGCCATGTATTCGAGCGTGCCGGCTACGGAATTGTCCGGTGCAAGTTCTGTGGCCGTCTCCGACGTAGGGCTCATGACCTCCCGTGCCAGACCAAAATCCATCACGACCGCCCGGATTGCTCCATTCCGCGAAGCAAGCATAATATTGCGGCTCTTTAGGTCCCGATGGATGATCCCGGCTTCATGGATGACCCGCAAACCCTCACATATTTCAAGCGCGATGCCTTTCACTTTTTCCCAGGGAAGAGCGCCTGACTCGCGGATCTTTTCCGCCAGCGTTATCCCGTCCAAAAACTCCATGGTCAAAAAGGCTGGATGCGATCCTTGAGCGGCGCCCATCGGGAACAACTCGTGGATGCGGCAAACATTGGGGCCGCTGATTTTGCGCGCGAGCTGAACTTCTTTCTTAAATCGCGCCAGCAGATCCGGGTTACTAGCAATATCGGAGCGAATCGTCTTGAGCGCGATACGCCCCAGCTCGAGGTCCATCGCTTCGTAAACCTCACCCATGCCGCCCTTGCCCACAAGACGCACAATCCTGAAGCGTTCAAGAATCACCTCGCCTGCTGCGAATGCGGGTTTGGCGGCGGGGAAAAAGTCATGAAAATTGACAAATGGAATGTCTTGCCTGGTCGAGTTGCCGTATGCGTTGACCAGATGTTGCAAAGCTTCCCGCAATTCGCGGTCATTGGCGCAGACTTCATCAATGAAGCGGGCACGCTCTTCTTCAGATTTCTCTATGGCAGCGTGAAAGAGGGGCTTTAATCGCTCCCACAATTCGGGCGTCATGATTCTTTCGATAATTCAATCTTCAGCCAAGCTCGCGCCATGGCCCAGTCGCGCTTGACTGTACGTTCGGAGGTGTCCAGAACGTAGGCGATCTCCTCGAACGTGAGTCCTCCAAAGAAATGAAGCTCCACCACGCGAGCCTGTCGCGGGTCCAGCTTCGACAGATTCTCCAGGGTCTCGTGCAGGGCAAGTACGTCGACCGATGTTGTTCCTAAGGAGAGAACGTTTTCGTCCAAAGTCACCTGTTGTTGGCCGCCTCCGCGCTTGCCGGCCTTGTGCGCTCGGGCGTGATCCACCAGAATGTGCCGCATAAGCTGGGCAGCGGCGGCAAAGAAGTGCGCCCGGCTCTGCCAGGAAACGCCCGGTTGCCCAATCAGCTGAAGGTAAGCCTCGTTGACCAGCGCTGTAGGCTGCAGCGTATGGTTCACCCGTTCTCTCCGCATGTACTGTCTGGCAAGCCTGCGGAGTTCGCCATAGACCTGGGTCATCAGGAGCTCCTCAGCCTCCCTGTTTCCCTGACTCAGCTGAAAAAGCAGTACGCTGATCGAATGGTCGGGGTGGATCGACACCGGCCTTTCCATGGAGGTAACCCTCGTGTGCCGAGGATTATAGCGCGGTTTTGCCCGAGGGCCTGGAAAATCCAGGGCTGTTTCAAAGAGCAGGGATGCACATTAGCGCGAAGGCCGGCTCATGCAAAAGCAGCTTTCAGCGGCCGCCGGAAACCCCCGAATCAATCGTGAGATCGTCGGGGGAAAGCTCCGCCCTGCGAATGCCGTGGCTCTCATGGCCGGCGCTCTGCAAGTCGATGTGAATCCATTCGTGAAGCGCAATGCGCGAAATCGCCTGCATCATGGCGTTCCTTCGCTGCTGATCGTTCATCCCCAGCGTCATTGGATTCAGGAACTGTGCCACACGCGCGCAGTCCACGTAGACGAATGGTTGAATCTCTCCCGAAACCCGCAGCACCCAGCCGAGAGGTCCGCGCGGCATCGGACGATATGCCTGCTGAACCACATCGCAGCGCCCGATCAGCCGCACCTCGATCACCCGCGCGAACTCCTGACCCGGCGCCAGGCTGCTGGCCCGTATTAGCTGCGCATCCTGAGGGAGCGGATATTCATGCTCTTCCTCCGTCAGCTCACGACGGAATGCGTCGAAGAGCGCCGGCCAGATTGACTCATCGACTCGCGGATCAGCGTAGAAGACAATGCCTGTCCTGGTGTTTGATTGGGTAGAAATCTGCCCCGTCGCCGACCGGGGGAGCAGGAAAACCAGAAATGGTAGCAGAAGGCAACCGAGCGTTCGAAATTCGAACCGTTGCAGCTTCATATGGACAGTCTTAGCTGGCGCACAAACTATCTGTCCAATTAATTTTTATACACAGGATAAATTTTTTTGATGATGACAAACTAGCCTGAAATGACCGGCTTGGATGCCAGCCGGCACAGATTCATCTGACAAGGATGTGGCAAAGGGGCAGATGGGGACGATGAGTATGCACGCCTCGCGCTTGGCCACCCCAGAATCAGTAGGCTACCCCTACCCGCACACCGACCCGGACCGGACGAAAGTCGTCGCCAAAAGAAAAACGGCGAGCAGAAATCCTCCGCTCGCCGTTCTATTGTTTTCGTCCTACTTGGCCGCCGGTTCAACCGCACCCGGAAAAACTCCGGGCAGCGGCTTCTGCTGCTGCTGGCGCAGCTCAGGACGCGGCAGTGGCTTGCGGGGCAGCATCTGGTCGCGCATCGCGGCGTTGTAGACAAAGATTGCCTCGACCACGGCGGCCTGCTTCAGATCACCAGGTTGCAGCCGCTCGAATACATCCTGGTTCGAGTGGTGCGTACGGCTTTCATAATCGAGCGGATCCTGGATGAACTGAAATCCTGGAATGCCTACCGCGTCGAATGACAAGTGGTCGGTGCCGCCGGTGTTCCGCATGGTGATCGTGGTTACGCCCAGATCCCTGAGCGGCGCCATCCACTGTGCGAAGATCGGCGCGACCGCCCCGTTCTCCTGCAGATAAATGCCGCGGATTTTGCCCGAGCCGTTGTCTACATTGAAATACCCGGAAATGAGTTTCTGATCCGGCTTCAACTCCAGCGGACCCGTCGCGCGCAAAAACTCCGGCAGCGCCATCTGATCCGGAGTGGTCAGCGGAGCCGCGAAGCCAAAGTGCTCCTTCACATATCCGCGCGACCCGAAAAGTCCCTGCTCCTCGCCTGTCCACAACCCGATCCGAATCGTCCGGCGCGGCTGCACATTAAGCGCCTTCAGGATGCGCATTACCTCCATGGCCACAATCGTGCCCGCGCCGTTGTCGGTCGCGCCTGTTCCAGCAATCCAGCTATCGAGGTGACCGCCCAGCATCACCACTTGCTCTTTTAAATTAGGATCGGTGCCGGCAATTTCGGCAATGGTGTTATAGCCGTGTTCGTTGTCGCCAGTGAATTTGGTTTCCACGTCCATCTCGATTGTGACTGGTACGTGGGCCTGCAGCAGCCGGTATACGCGCCCATAGCTCTCTATCGCCATCACTACTACCGGAATCTTCACTACCGATTCGCGCTTGTAGGGCGTGCGTCCGAGCGCCGCGCCGTTGTCGTCGAAAATCGTCCCGCCCGACCCGCCTCCGTTCTTGCCATCGCGGCTGGGGCGAATCACTCCCGCAGCCTTCTCATCGGCGAGGAACTGTGCGATCTTGTCCACCATGCGAATGCGCTGCAGATATGCCTTCAGCCGCGCCTGCATATCGCCCCCGCCCGCATTTATCGGATATTCGGCAATCTCTTCCAGTTCCTTATCGGTATAGCGTTCGAACAAGGCCTTATCGACCGGAGGCACCTCGCGCATCTCTCCCAGAAATACAATCTTGCCCGCCAGTTTGCCCTTGTACTGATCGAAGTCTTTCTCGTCCTGGATGTTCACCCACATCGCATCGCCGCTCACCGGACCATTCGTTCCCGGCGACCACGGCGTAGCCTGCGCAATAAACACAGCCGTATCGGGCGAGGTCATCCGCACCCAGGTGTTGAGCTGTTGCCATCCCATTCCAAACTCGCCCCAGTCATCCAGATGAGCATTCACGCAGCCCATCGCTGTAAGCTGATCGCGCGTCCACGCATTTGCCTTCGCCAGATTGGGTGAACCCGTCAGTCTGGGACCGATCGCATCCGCCAGTGCCGAACCATACTCCATGATGTGCGAGTGCTGCAGCCCCTCTTCGCGGATGCGGGCATACATCCCGAGGTCGATCGCCTCAACGGCGGGCTGGGGTTGCTCCCATGCCGGTACACCGGCAGGCGCGGTGGTCTTCTTGTCTGCCGCCAGCACGGGAATGGTCGCGGCCAACAGCAGGAATGCGAGTGTACGATGACAACGAACGAACGTTTGCAATGGTGCCTCCTAAGAATGAACCGGGAAACGGGAAGAATATCACGATAGCGTAAGGAGGTTTGGCTGCATTGGGTGCACACCAGGTCGCTCCGTAAGTGAAAAGCGAGCCTGACCATCCCGTGAACTCACCTGAGGCCCGTCGGCGATATAAGGCAAGTTTGACTTTGCGCCCCCTCCGGTTCGCAGGTACCCTTTA
>DATAQX010000036.1:0-11537 GCA_036264455.1 Silvibacterium sp.
CTGATATCGCGCTTCCGGGGCGGTTCCGTTGATCGTTCCGCAGCTGCGCAATTGCGCTTCGCTGACGTGGTTCACCACGCGGGCAAATGTCCTGACATCCGGAGTAGGACGGTAAGAGTAGTTTTCGGTAGGCATCTTGTCGGCGGCTTTGAGGATGTTGGCCTTCAGACCGGCATAGCCGCGCTGGACGTCGGCCGCAGGTCCAAGCTTCGTCGGTGGCGGGGGATTAGGATTCGCCGGAGCGGGGGACTGGGCCTGCGCGGACAGGGCGATGCTCAGGATGACGAAGGCTGCAACAGCTGGAAAACGTGTCGGGAAACGTAGCATAGAGCACTCCTCGGCAAATCGTACCAGAGCCGGCGCGGGCTCGCTGGTACCCTAAACCAGCCTGTCATCGTATTTTTGCGTGACCGAGCGGACGCCAGATGAATCCAAGGTGTATAAGGCTCAATGAGTACATTCCGAGAGATTTGAGGCACGATTATGAGCACAGCCACCGCAGCCCCTGCCACACCCCTCACGCAACTCTCCGCATGGAAAGCCCTCACCGCGCACTTTGAAAAGATCCACGGCCAACACCTGCGCGATCTCTTCGCCAGCGACCCAGACCGCGGCACGCGCCTGACCGCCGAGGCCGAGGGCATTTACCTCGACTACTCGAAACATCGCATTACCGACGAGACGATCGGCCTGCTGCTGAAGCTCGCCGAGGAGAGCGGGCTGCGGGCTCGCATCGATGCGATGTTCAGCGGCGAAAAGATCAACGTCACCGAGAAGCGCGCCGTTCTGCACGTAGCGCTTCGCG
This sequence comes from Silvibacterium sp., assembly GCA_036264455.1. Taxonomy (GTDB): domain Bacteria; phylum Acidobacteriota; class Terriglobia; order Terriglobales; family Acidobacteriaceae; genus Silvibacterium. Next base: position 806 of record DATAQX010000036.1, read on the forward strand.
CGCCGAAGGGTGCTTCGATCGTGGTGGACGGCGAAAATGTCGTTCCCGCGGTGCACGAGGTGCTGGATCGCATGGCGGCCTTCTCCGACAGGATTCGCAGCGGCGAATGGAAGGGCCACACGGGCAAGCCGATCAGGAATGTCATCAACATCGGCATCGGCGGCTCAGATCTTGGCCCGGTTATGGCGTATGAGGCGCTGCGCCACTACAGCCGGCGCGATATGATCTTCCGTTTTGTGTCGAATGTCGATGGGACAGACTTTGCTGAAGCCACACACGACCTCAATGCCGAAGAGACGCTGTTCATCATCTCGTCGAAGACCTTCACCACGCTCGAAACGATGACCAACGCGCACACGGCGCGCGACTGGAGCCTGAAGAAGCTGGGCGATGCGAAGGCGGTGGCAAAACACTTTGTCGCAGTTTCGACGAACGCGGAAGAAGTAACGAAGTTCGGCATCGATACCGCGAATATGTTCGGCTTCTGGGACTGGGTCGGCGGGCGGTATTCGATGGACTCGGCTATCGGGTTGTCGACCATGCTGGCCGTGGGTCCGGAAAACTTCCACAAGCTGCTGGCCGGATTTCATGCCGTGGACGAGCACTTCCGCACGGCTCCGTTTGAGAAGAATCTGCCGGTGCTGATGGGGCTGTTCTCGATCTGGTACAACGACTTTTTCGGCGCACAGACTGTCGCCGTGCTGCCATACGAGCAATATCTGAAGCGCTTTCCCGCCTACCTGCAGCAGTTGACCATGGAGAGCAACGGCAAGCACGTCACGCTGTCCGGCGAGCAGGTGAATTATGAGACTGGACCGATCTTCTGGGGCGAACCCGGCACCAATGGGCAGCACTCGTTCTACCAGCTCATTCACCAGGGCACCAAGCTGATTCCGTGCGATTTTATCGGCTTTGCGAAGACGCTGAATCCGCTGGGCAACCATCACGATCTACTGATGGCGAATGTGTTTGCGCAGACCGAGGCGCTGGCCTTCGGGAAGACTCCGGAAGAGGTGAAGGCCGAGGGGACGCCGGACTGGCTGGTTCCGCACCGCGTGTTTGAGGGAAATCGCCCGTCCAACACCCTTCTGCTGGAAGAACTGACACCGGAGGCTCTGGGCAAGCTGGTGGCGCTGTACGAACACAGCGTGTTTACCCAGGGCGCGATCTGGCAGATCGACTCGTTCGATCAGTGGGGCGTGGAGCTGGGGAAGGTGCTGGCCAAGCGGATCATCGGCGAGTTGGAAGGGCCGGCTAGCGGCAAGCACGACAGCTCGACGAATGCGCTGATTGCGCGTTACAAGAAGCAGAGGGGCTGAGGCGGCGTTGAACCCACTTCCGAAAATCCGGAAGTGGGGCATCCAGCTTTGAGACCGTTTTCGAGAATCCGAAGTGGGGCACCCGGAGCTGGGTTTCCCGAACTCAAAAGTCCGAAACTTTCCGGGGCATCCGGGGTTACCAAAGATAACGCTTCATTCCAGTTCCGCGTCCATCTATTTGAGTATGGGATTAGCGTCGCGGAAAGGTAATAAGTGTTTAGGGTGCAACGAGATGAGTATTGATCCTAACGACAAGAAGAAACTTTTCCGGGCAGGTTCTGTGGGATTGCTGGCCGGTTGCCTATGGTTTTCTGCCGGGGCGGCAGCTCTGGCTCAGGAGAATCCAGCCGGTGCGCCGACGCCAGAACAGCAGGCGGCACGCACCGATGCAGATATTCAATCCGATGTCGGGTACGCGCTGACGCATGATCCCATGTTGCAGCGTCAACAGGTCGTCACCACGACAGTGCAAGGGGTAGTCACTCTTTCAGGCACGGTGCAAACGAATGCGCAGCGCCAGCAGGCAGAGACGCTGGCGGCAAATGTACCGGGTGTAAGCGGAATCCTGAACAACATCAAGGTTACGAATCCTCAATCAGCAAGCTCGGGAGCGCCAAACCCAACGGGGAATCCTGCTGCGCAGCCTCAGGATGAGGCGCAGTCGGAGATCCCTCCTCCGCCTCCAGATATGGATCCGCAAGCAAACCCGGATCAGAATGCGAATGGCGGTTATGGGCAACAGGCACCGTATCCATCACAGCAGCCGTACCCATCACAGCCATATCCGTCTCAGCAGCCTTACCCATCACAACAGCCGTATCCATCAGCGCAGCCTTACCCATCACAGCCATATCCGTCTCAGCAGCATTACCCATCACAGCAGCCGTATCCATCAGCGCAGCCTTACCCGCAGCAAACATATCCGCCTCAGCAGAGCATGCCGCCCCAACAGCAACAGGCCTATCAGGCTCCGAGCGGTCCGGTCACCATTCCTGCCGGAACGTTGCTGCGCGTGCGTTTGAGCGAACCTCTGGATACAGCAAGACTGAAGAGCGGCACGATATTTCAAGCGACTGCGGCAGTCGACATATACCTGGGCGGCGCGCTGGCGATCCCGCGTGGCGCGGTTCTTCAAGGACAGGTTGTCGAATCAAAGAATGCCGGGGCTCTGGGCGGTTCGGCTGAGTTGCAGCTGCAGCTGGTCGACGTGAACCTGGAAGGCACGGTCTTTCCGCTCGAAACGGATACCTGGTCGAGCAAGGGGCCGAACAAGGCTGGGTATACCGCAGGCAACACGGTGGGCGGGGCAGCGATCGGCGCGATTATCGGCGGAATCATTGGCCACGGAGCGGGCGCAGCGATTGGCGCGGGCGTTGGAGGCGCGGGCGGACTGGCGGCCTCCTCGGCAACAGGCGGACCCCGGCTGATTCTGCCTGCGGAGGCGCAGGTGGACTTTCACCTGACGAACCCGGTAACCGTGCAGCCTGTTTCCTGGCAGGAAGCACAGAGACTGGCATCGAGCGTTCCGCAGCAGCCGCGGCTGGTGCAGCGACCGGTTTATCCCAGACCCTATCCCTATGGGTATCCCTACCCATCCGCGTATCCCTATCCTTACGCGTACCCATATCCATATCCGTATTTCGGTCGCGTGTACTAGAAGCTGGAAGAGATCAGAAACAGCAATCAGATGGCCGGGTGACCTCCAGGTTGCCCGGCCGGTTTGTTTGGTGACCACGACGAGGCTGTCGTGAGAGTTGCGGCCTTCTCAACCTTTCACTAAAAACACATGAACGGCGCGAATTGTGGAGTTGCTGTGCTACCATCTCGTCCGCAAGCGGGTCTCGAGGAGTGCTTATGCGCAAGACTGCCATATATCTCACCGTTGCCGTATTCATGCTGGCATCGATATTCCATCTGTATGCCGGCACCCTGGCGGGAGTGACCCTGCCGGACACGGTACAGGCCAGAGGCACGCCGCTGGTGCTCAACGGCATGGGACTGCGAACGAAGTACATGGTGAAGGTCTACGTTGCAGGACTCTACCTCGAACAGAAGTCGTCGGATCCCGATGCCATCATCAAGTCCGACGCAACGAAGCGCATTGTCATGCAATTCCTGCACGATGCGACCAAGAGTCAGATGGCCGATGCATTCAATGAGTCGTTCACCGACAACACGCCGGATGCGAAGAACGCGCTAAAGGCCGACGTCGACCGCTTTCTCGGTCAACTCGATACCGTCAAGCCCGGCGATCAGATGATCTTCACCTATATTCCGGGCTCGGGCACGACCTTCGTTCTCACTGGCGGCGAGAAGCTGACCATCCCCGGCGCGGCCTTCGCACAGATGCTCTTTTCTGTGTGGCTCGGCCCTAAGCCGCCCAATCCAGATCTGAAAAAAGGGCTGCTTGGTCAATAGAGCAACCGTCTTTTGTTCCCGGGGCCTTCACGTAGTCCAGCTATGATTGAACAATGGCAGTTTCTGCGCCGGAGCAAAAACAGAAAAAGGGTTTCTCGCGACGCGATTTTCTGAAGGTTGGCGGGCTGGCCGCCGTTGGTCTGCCTTTGTATGCGGCAGAGGTTTCGCGGCATGAGATCAGTGTTGAGCGGCTTACGATCCGCTTGCCGCGTTTGCCGGAGGCGTTTCACGGCTTAAAGATCGCGCAGCTTTCCGATTTTCACTACGCGCAGTTTACAGAGCCGTTCTTTGTGAGGCGAGTGGTGAATGAGGTGAACCGGCTGAAACCCGACGTTGTAGCCTTCACCGGCGATTACGTCACCCATGGCTTCTGGTCCGTCGAGGAAACGGTGGACTTCGCCTACAAATGCGCGGAGATATTGAGCGGGGTTGAGAGTCCAGAGCGCTATGCGGTGCTGGGCAATCACGACTGCATGCTAAGGCCACATATCCATGCGGTGACGGACGCCCTGGAGACACATGGCATTCCGGTGCTCGAAAATCGAGCCCTTCCGTTGGAGCGCGAGGGCCAACGTCTTTGGTTTGCGGGAACGGGAGATGCTATCTGCGGCCATGTGAACCTCGATGAGGCTGTTCCCGATGCGACGCGCAAGGATGGCGAGCCGGTGATTCTGCTGGCGCACGAACCGGATATTCTTCCCCAGGTAGCCAAGCACAATGTCGACTTGATGCTCTCGGGCCATACGCATGGAGGGCAAGTACGCATTCCGTTTCTACCGGCGATGTTTCTGCCGGAATTAGGCCAGAAGTTTGTGGAGGGGCTGTTTCAGGTGGGCTCGACGCAGCTTTACGTGAATCGAGGCATAGGGACGGTGAACCTTCCCATCCGCTTCAACTGCCCGCCGGAGATTACGCTGATCACGCTGGCGTGAGGTTACGCCGGTCAGTACTTCGAGACAGCTACTCTGACCGCAGCGCCGTCAGCGGATCGATACCAGCTGCCCGACGTGCCGGAATCACGCTCGCGACAATCGCCACAACCGCCACGCCCAGTGCTGCGAAGACGTAGCTCGTTACATCATATGGCTTCACTCCGTAGAGAGCTGAGGTTAGCGCTCTGCCTACCAGCAGCGCCAATGGAATGCCCATCGTTACGCCAAACGCCGTCAGCATCAGGCTGTCGCGCAGCACCATCCACAAAACCTGACTGCGCTGCGCGCCCACAGCTATGCGCACGCCAATCTCGACCGTGCGGTTGTTCACGCGATAAGCCAGCGTTCCATAAAGCCCTGTCGCCACCAGAATCACCGCCAGAAAGCCGAAGAAGGCGGCAAGCCGTGCAAAGAGCGTCTGATGGGAGATGGTCAGATCATATTGTGCGCGTTGTGTCATCGGCTGTATCAGCGGCAGGTTGGGATCCATCTGCTGCATCACCTTACGCACCGATGGCAGAATCGCCAGCGGTGCACCATGCACGCGCATCTCGACAGACATCGGGCCGATCATCGGAATCTGGGCGTACATGTACCAGGCCATGGGAATCGGCTCTTCAACGATACTGCGGTATTTGTGGTCCTTCACCACGCCAACGATCGTCATCTGATATCGTCCATCGTCAGTTCCGATACTGTGACCCAGCGGGTTCTGATTCGGAAGGAAGCGTTTTGCAAACTCCTCGTTGATGATGCCGACGTGCGGCGACGAGGCTGTATCGGAATCGGCAAAGTCGCGGCCCGCAAGCACGGGCACGCCTAGAGTGGTGAAGAAATTCGGACCAACAACATTGCTGCGAACCGTTCTCGAACTGCCGTTTGCTGTCTCCGGCAGCTTGCCGTCCACGGTCATATCGCTATTGTCCGACCACCCCGACCCAAGGCGCTCCTCCATGACGGTCACGGATTGCACGCCTGGCAGAACACGCAGCTTGCTCATCATCTCCCGGTATAAAGCGACGCCTTCGGGAATCGACGGCAGGTTCGGCTTCACCCCGAAGATGACAAGGCCTTCGACGCGCATTCCCAGAGGAGTATTTTCCAGATTGCGCAGTGTGCGGACCAGCAGACCTCCGCCAACCAGCAGCACCACGCACAGCGTCATCTGCAGCGCGACAATGATTTTGCCTGTGCGCGATTTACCCGTATCTGTGTAAGAAGCCGCCGTGGATGTCTTCAGGGCCAGTGCCGGCCCCGCCGAAAGCGCGATCCGCAGCGGCGCCAGGCCGAATAAAAGCGCAGCCAGCGTCAGTATGCTTAGTGTGAAAATGAGAACTGTATGATCCGGCGCCAGGCTTGACTCGATCTGCGCCCAGGCTCCCAGCGCCTTCGTTGCAGTGGCGGCAAAGAGCCACGCCAGGATGCCTCCTGCTGCAACCAGCAACAGGCTTTCGGTGAGCAGTTGCCGAAACAGCTCCCTGCGCCCCGCGCCAAGCGCCAGCCGCACTGAAAACTCGCGCTGCCGGGTCGCATTTCGCGCCATCAGCAGCATGACGACGTTGCTCAGAGCGATCAGCAGAACAAGTCCCACCATCGTCATCAGCATGCGCAGCGGCTTGCCGTACATTTCGTCGTATCCCGGAAAGCTCTTCGCATCCTGCAGGCTGAGCGTCGGTCTCTTCTCACCCGGCTGAGGGTTGCCCAGCCCAACATATGCCGCCGTCTGAAATACCGACTGTAGCTGTGCAACCGCCTGCGCCTTGGTTACGCCCGGAGCAAGGCGTCCAATCAGCCGAAGCTCCCACCATGTGGAATTCACAATGTACGTTTTGCCATCCTCCGGAGGATTGCCCCACGCATTCAGTTCCGGACGGCTTTGCAGTGGAATCCAGAGATCGGTCGAACCGCCTTCCTCGACACCTTCAAAGCCTTCTGCCGCAACTCCCACAATGGTCATGGCAACGCCGTTCACGTACAGTGTCTTTCCCAACACGTCGGGATCCTGCGCGAAGCGCCGCGTCCAGTAGCTGTAGCTGATCACGGCAATCGGCGCATGGTTCGTCTCATCCTGCCCGCTAAAGCCGCGTCCACGTGCCAGCTTTACACCCAGGCCGGAGAAGAAGGTGCCGCTCACCATGTCGCCTTCCGCCTCTTCCGGTTGGGCTCCATTGCGGACTGCGACCTTTCCGGTAGACAAGGGCACGTAAGCCATGACCGGCGACAGCCCAAGGTCCTGCTGTCGCAGCGCATCGTATACCGAGTAGGAGAACGTTTCCCTCGTGTCGATCGTGCCCGTCCCGAGAGGCGGGTTGGATGTCCTCAGATACACCACGCGCCCCGGATCAGCAACCGGCAGCGACCCGCAGCAGCACGGCATTCATCACGCTGAAGACAGCCGTGTTAGCTCCAATGCCAAGGGCCAGCGTCAGCACGCAGACCAGCGTAAAGCCGGGTGTCTTTCTTAGCTGGCGTATTGTGTATCGCAGGTCGTTGAAGAGCAGAGACATTTTGCCTCCGGGCAAGGGTGGAGAAGGAACAAAGCACTACGAGCAAACCCGGGGCCATTGCCTAATAGGCTAGATTGCCTGCTAACTTGTTGACATAACGGACACTTGCTCTAAAGCGTTCGAAGGATACCTGTCCGCAGGTGAACTTCCGCGTTCACATCCGGACAATCTGTCGGCTCGAGTAGATTACGGATTCCGATTCAGACGCTGGCGCCTAGCGGGCCAACCCTGCACTTCAGCGGCTGATACCGGCCTTCGCTGAATAGATGCCCGAGCGGCGATCAGTTGCCATGGCCGGCCTTGGGAACCTTGAGCGGAACCTGCAACGTTCCCATGCGCCCGCTGGACATGTCCCACACAGCGAGATAGAGGTATTGGTCTTCCTTCTTGAAGTTAAGCCGCTGATCGAAAACCAGCGGAGCATCAGGATTTTTGCGGACCACGTCCTCGTTCAGCGTCAGTGTCACGCGCTCAGCATGGGCGTCGACCGCGCGTCCTTCGCCATTCAGAACGATGGCCGCGACCCCGAAAACAGCCTTCGGTTCGCCATCGATGTTCAGTTTCGTGAGCGAACTCACCGGGAGATCATAGCGAACTGAATAAGACACAGTCCCTTTCTTGCGTGGAGAAGTCTGTATGACCTCCTGAATCGGCTCTGCAGCCACTTGTGGGTCGGAGTCGGGCAGCACGCGCGCTTGAAAGATAATCGGAAGGCTCCGCTGGTCCGGCAGTTCGGCTTTTTCCCCGTTAGGCAGGAGGCGGGTTCTCGGTTTTATCTCCTGCGGCCGCTGCGCACCACCCGGGCTACCGTCGGCGAAATATCCGCGGCGATAACTGAGCTGATACCCATTTACATTCAGCGCGACGCGCACCTTGTGCCACTTGTTGTCGAAGTGAAAATCGTGTGGCGAATAGGTCAGTGTGTAGAAGCTGCCATCCGTACTGAGGATGCGGTTTGTAATCTCCTTCATGCCGTTGGTGTTGTAAAACGCCTGCCCGCCGGTGGCCATTGCCGTTTCGTTCATCAGTGCGTCCTGGGCCCACATCCCAGGGACGATGGCTGTGGTCAGGCCTCGCGCATCGATGGGATAAACGGCAATGCGCTCCTGTTCCAGCAAGTCGTACAGGTCGCGCCACGCCTGCGGATCTTCGTACACATCGGCGTCTGCTCGCAGATTGAGGGTTGATCCTCCAGAGAACCACAGCACGTTCTTGCGTCCCGGCAACTGGCTGAGATAACCGGCAATCTGGTACATCGTGTCGATGTCGCTCAGGTATTCGCGGCCGGTGGGCTCCATGCGCGGGATAGCCTTACGGACAGCGGCCAACAGCAGTGCGCGATCGGTGGTGAAGTTCTGTACGAGAAAGCAGCCGTTGCCGGCGCGCAGATAGATGGCCAGGGGCTGCACAGGCGGGTCCTTGAAGAACCTGGTCAGCTCGGAGTAGAGGTACATCTGGTCCGGGACACCGAGATTGGCAATGTCAATGATGATCACGCTGATCACCGGCGGCAGATGCAGAAGATAATCGTTGCTGTAGACGCCTTTCGCCGCAGCGACCGGCTCCATTGCAGCTGGGGTCGGCGCGTCGTTGTGCTCCTCGAAAGAGCCAATCGTCTGCGGCTTCTTGTTATCGAAGATTTGGAACACCGACTCCGGTAACCCGTGCACCGGATTCCCCTTGCTGTCGGTCACCGTTACGTCGGTCAGGACGACGCGCGAGTTGGCTTGAATTGTGTAGGGTTGATTGGCCGGCGGCTGGTTTTGAGGCTGCGATTGCGCCTGGGCGGCAGAAGAAGCAACGGACAGCACGAAGACCAGAGCCGTCAACCAGAATCGCGATGACATCGGTTCACCTGTGCCGCGAACATTGCACAACCAGTTGACGGACGGGGCGAGTGGTAAGTTGCCGTCATCAAAGATGATGCCATGCTTCCTCGAGGAATGGTCCGGTTCACAGTCAATCACGGAACCTACCCGGTTCAAACCTATCCAGTTCAATATCGGTAGACACCCCATTGCGCGGCGGTCATTTATAATAAAAGGGATTCCTGCGGTAACCAGGAAAATCTTCTCGCGCAGCCCGTGTCTGTATTTAGGGGGTCCGCAATTTGCGGCCCGGCCGGAAGCTGCCTGCGAGCGCTTCTTAGTAAAGGTCGTCACACATCCATGATTCGCTTCCTGCAAGATAAAGAGAACCGCTTTGTCAAAGGCGTTTTTATCGTAATTATTTCGGTCGCTTGCATCACCATGGTGATCACGCTGGTGCCCGGTGTGTTCAACGACGAGGCGGCTTCAGCCGATACTTATGCGACGATCGGTCGCGGCGGTCCACTGGGCCGCTTTCTTCCCGCCGCCGACGACATCTCGACCTCCGATGTGCAGATGCTGTCCGCCCGCATGATGCAGCGCCAGGGTTACCCCGACTTTTTGCTGCCGATGATGATGCAGCGCGTAGGTCAGGGAATGATTCAGCAGCACATTGAGCTGTTGGAAGCGAAACGTCTGGGACTTGAGGCGACGGACGACGATGTGCGGAATTTTCTGCACTCGGGAATCTGGGGGCAGACACTGTTTCCGGGCGGGAATTACATTGGCGACGCGCAGTACGCGGAATTCGTCTCGCAACAGTTCAACCTGACGCGGGATAAGTTTGAGGACGAGATCAAGAAGGAGATCGAGGAGAACCGGCTGCGCGCCCTGATTACGGGCGGTGTGACTATCTCCGATCAGGAAGTGAAGGATAGCTTTCGCCAGCAGGGAACAAAGATCAAGTTCGACTACGCGGTGTTGACCTCGGAGGACCTGCTCAAACAGATCAATCCCACAGATCCGGAACTGGCGGCCTTCTTCAAACAGAATGCTGCGAAGTATGCCACTGCCGTTCCGGAGGCGCGCAAGATTCAGTACATAGCCTTCACCGACAGCAATCTGCCGCAAGGAACTCCGCAGGTGACGGACGCCGAGATTCAGCAGTACTACACTCAGCACCTGAAAGACTATCAGCTCGAAGACCAGGTGAAGGTTCGGCATATCCTCATCAAGGCCGACGGAACCGATCCGAAGGCCGACGCGGCGGCGAAGGCCAAGGCACAGAGCATCCTCGATCAGCTGCACCATGGCGGCGACTTTGCCGAGCTAGCGAAGAAGAACTCGGACGATCCGGGGAGCAAGGAGCAGGGCGGCGAGCTGGGTTTCCTGAAGCGCGGTGCGACTGTTCCCGAGTTCGACCAGGCTGCGTTCTCGCTTCAGCCGGGACAAACTTCGGGCCTGGTGAGGTCGAAATACGGCTATCACATCATTCAGGTCGAAGAGAAGCAGACAGCGCACACCCGGCCGCTGGATGAGGTGAAGGCCACGATCCGGGCGACGCTAACGCGGCAAAAGGAGGGCGAGCGGCAGCAGGCCTTCGCGCAACAGCTTGCCGCGGAAGCGCAGAAGAGCGGACTGGTGGCGACGGCAGCGGCGCATCACCTTCAGGTGGTGACGACCGATTTTCTCTCGCAGCAGTCGGTAATTCCGGAATTGCCGGATGGATCGAAGTTGCTGGCTGACGC
>DATAQX010000053.1:0-4684 GCA_036264455.1 Silvibacterium sp.
CACTTCGTCGATGAACTCCAGATACTCAAGAATCAGCTCGCGCTCCGGCACTTCAATCTCCTTGCCAAAATCGATCAGCTTGCCGTCGAGGCCGTAACGCACTGCGCGCCACTTGTTCTCCATGATTAGTGCGCGCGAATACTGCCTGTAGTCCTGGTTGCGCGCGTGCAGCAGGTACAGCTTCGCCGCCGTCGCCTGGATGAGTGCCGCGATCGCCAGCGTCTCTTCGGCGCGCATAGGAAGGTCGCAGACCCTTATCTCCACCGTGTTGAAGAAGGGATGGGGGCGGATGTCCCACCAGATCTTTTTCGCATTATCCAGACTGTTCGTTTTGATCAGTATGTTTACGAAGTTTTCAAATTCGCTGTAGCTCGAAAAGCTGTCCGGGATATTCGTACGCGGAAATTTGTCGAAGACCTTTGCGCGATAGCTCTTGAGGCCGGTCTTCATGCCGCGCCAGAAAGGGGAGTTTGTTGAAAGCGCCAGGATATGCGGCAGAAAATAGCGCATCGAATTCATGATGCGCATCGCGGCCTCGCGCTCTTCCACGCCAACATGGACATGCAGGCCGAAGATCAGGTTCGCGCGCGCTACAAGCTGCAGATCCTCGACCACTCGAGCATAGCGCGGGTCAGGATAGATCTCCTGCGAGCGCCAATCGGCAAAGGGATGCGTAGCTCCAGCCACCAGCACCAGATTGTGCTCGCGCGCCAATTCAATCATCTGCCGTCGCAGATCGAAGAGATCCTCGCGCGCTTCCCCGATCGTTCTGCAGATGCGCGTGCCCACTTCGACCACCGATTGGTGCATCTCGGCCTTAACGCGCTCCTCGAGACGCCTCTTGCCCTTGGCCAGCATCTCGGTTGCGATATGCGAGCGCAGATCGCGCGTCACGGGATCGATCGTCTGGTATTCCTCTTCGATGCCGATGGTGAAAGACGGACGCATAGGTGACTACCGTTGTATGACGATGCGCCCTTCCAGGCAAGCTGTTTGTTTGTGAGCAGCCTACCCGGCCGTTTCTGGCGAGGTCGAATCTTCTGCCGATTTGTTCTTTGCAGCAGCCTTCCCGGCAGGAGTCTTTTTCTTCCCCGCTTTAGCAGCTTTCTTCACCGTCGTAACAGATTCGCTGAGAAATGCCTGCGCCTGGAGCACTGGTGTCTCCGGCGCCGTCTTCGCCATCTTCACCGCCAGCTTGGCCACGGCATTCACGATCCACTCAAAGTTTTCCTTTCCCACCGAGTGCAGATCAGCGTCAGGCGCCGGATTCATGAAGTCGATCGCGTAGGGAATGCCGTTTTCCACCGCGAACTCCACCGTGTTCAGGTCATAGCCGAGCGCCTTACACAACGTAAGCGCGTCTTTCTCGATGCGCTTCAGCAGCTTCTTGTCGTAGGCCGGAGGATTCTGCGCATACCGTTCGTGATGCGGCCGCCGCGGATCATACGGCATGATGTGGACCTTCTCCTGGCCCACTACGTAGCAGCGAAAGTACTCGTCAAACTTCACCGCACCCTGCAGAGTCATGCACAGATCGCGGCTCTGGTCGTAGGCATGAAAAAACTCCTCGCGACTGTGGACATGATGCACATCCCTCCATCCGCCGCCGTCCACCGGCTTCAGAAATGAGGGAAACCCGACGTAAGCAAAAATCGCGTCCCAGTCGAGTGGATATTCGAGATTCCGCATGGAGCGCTCGTTCGTGCCCTCGGGGAACCTCTTGTGCGGCAGAATCACTGTGGGCGGCACTGCCACTCCCAGCTTCGCCGCCAGGGAGTAGTTGAAAAACTTGTCGTCCGCAGACCACCAGAAGGGATTGTTGATGATCGCCGCGCCGAAAAGCGATGCGTGCTTCAAAAAAGCGCGATAGAAAGAGATGTCGTGCGAGATACGATCCACGATGACCGCATACGCCGGAGGCTTGTCGAGGTATACGCCGCCCACCTGCACAAATTCGGCGACGATGCACTCTCCATCTTTCGTTTCTGCGTTCATGGAGTTGATGCGCTCGACCAGCGCGCCGGGGAAGGTGTTTTCCATGCCGAAGAGGATGCCGATTTTCTTCACGTTGCTTTCCTTCAGGAAAAGGGTGCTTGCGTCTCGCGCCGCGCGCGTGAGGGTCTGTCGTCACCATAGCGTAGGATGTATCCCAACGCAAAAAACCAGGCCGGCAAGCAAGCCCCGAAGAACCCACCCTGTCTCATCCGGCGCTGGAATAAAAAACTGCCGAATCCAGTTTTCCTAGGCGTGCAGCCTGTTTTCCAGTTACCAGACATCGTCCAGGAATCGCCGGTACTCGCAGGGCCAGTTCCGCCGCCGGCCCCGTTACCCTTCTTGCGGTACATCCGGACCATGCACGACAGCGCCATCGCTGCGTATTACGAGGATGTCTACCAGCAACCGATCGTTGAAATCAAATACCCCGGGCTACACACCTTCCTCGTGAACGACCCTGCCGGCATCAAGCGCGTGCTTATCGATAATGCGGACAATTACATCAAGGGCGGGATCGAACAGCTCGCCTTAAGTGCCTGGCCAGATAAGGGTTTTGCCGTGAACGGCAAGGAGACGCGCAGGCGGCGCCGGATCGTCTCAACCTCCTTCGACAACCGCTCTATTCGTGAAAATTCATCCGCAATCCTGGATGCAGCCAGCGAGCTTCTCGCCGCATGGAGCGCGCTGCCGCCACACTCCGTCATCGAAGTGCAGTCAGAGATGGCCAGAATGGCGCTGAAGATCATTGCCCGAATCGTATCGTCTATTGACAGCGAACAGTCGGCTCGCGTCATGGAGCTCACCTCCCGTCGCCATCGGAAGGACCGGGTCCTCAATCCCCTTAACTTTGTACCCTTGCTCGACCTGCCGTGGCGATTCTATAACCGTCTTCATGGACGTTATGTATTCAAGCATCTGCATGCATACCTCGATCGCCTCATTGCCATCCGCATCGAGGAACGCAGAGACCCCGGCAACGATTTTCTGGGACGGCTTTTACGGGAGAAAGATGAAGAAACCGGCAGCACCCTGAGCCGCCAGGAAGCGCACGATCAGATAATCACCGTCCTCGGAACCGGGCACGAGACCACCGCACTGGCGCTCATGTGGACATGGTATTTGCTTTCGCAACATCCACTGCAGGAAGCGAGACTTCACTGTGAGCTTGACCGGGTACTTGCCGGCCGCGCGCCGGCATTCGACGACCTCGCCAGACTCTCGTATACGCGCATGGTTGTAGACGAGGCGCTTCGGTTGTATCCACCCTCCCACAGCCTTCCATGGCGCGGAGCTTTGAGCGATGACATCGTCTGCGGCGTAAAGATTCCGAAAGGCGCCACCGTCTCCATCATTCCATGGGTGCTGCACCGCCATGCGAAGCTATGGGAGCATCCTCAACGATTCGATCCTGAAAGATTTTCCATCGATCGCAGTGCCGGACGGTCGCGTTTCGCATACCTGCCCTTTGGCATTGGCCCTCGCGTCTGTGTCGGTGCGTCGTTTGCCAGGACGGAGATCATGTTGGTGCTTGCAACACTCGCACAGCATTATCGCTTGCGATTGGTACCCGGTCACAAGGTAGAACCCCGTGGCCTTGTCTTATTGAGAGCGCGATATGGACTGAAGATGACACTGGAAAGCAGGCAACAGGTCTCGGCTTCCCAGGTAGAGAAAATTTAGCCCATCTTATGTTCAGACCTATACTCAGCTCTCCTTCAGAAACTTCCCCTGATCGAGTTCAAGAAACGCCTGCTGTAGCTGCTCCTGCGTATTCATCACGATCGGCCCATACCAGGCCACTGGCTCTTGTAATGGCTTGCCGGAGACAAGCAGGAAGCGAATGCCATCATCCCCCGCCTGCACTGTGACATCGTCGCCGCGATCAAAAAGAACGAGGGAGCGGTTGTCCGCCGTCGTAGGAGGATTTGTGTCCAGCCACTGCACCCCCTCCGTCGGAACCGCGAGAGGGCCGGACGCATTGCAGAATTTGCCGGAGCCGGCAAAGACATAAGCAAATGCGTGACTCGTAACCTCAACAGGCAAATTCTTTCTTCGGCCCGGACCAACGGTCACATCGATGTATGTCGGATTTGTTGCAATCCCATCAACCGGTCCAGTCTTTCCCCAGAAGCTTCCGCAGACTACCCGTACCTCAGTTCCGTCGTCATCGGTGATCTCGGGGATATCCAGTGCCTTCACCTCCTGGTAACGCGGGGCCGTCATCTTCTGCGACGCCGGAAGATTTGCCCACAACTGGAACCCATGCATCCGTCCCACCTGGTCGCCCTTCGGCATCTCCTGATGGATGATGCCGCTCCCTGCCGTCATCCACTGCACGTCTCCGGCCCCAATGGTGCCGCGGTTTCCCATGCTGTCGCCATGCTCTACGCTTCCGGCAAGTACATAGGTGACGGTTTCGATCCCACGGTGAGGATGCCAGGGAAAGCCCGCCAGATAATCGGCGGGAACATCGTTGCGGAAGTCGTCGAGCAGCAGGAACGGGTCGAAGTCCGACGTATTGTCAAAACCAAATGCACGGCGCAAATGTACGCCCGCGCCTTCAAGGGTTGGTTTGGACTTGATGAGCTTCTTCACCGGACGAATGGACATGATGACCTCTCCCGTATCGCGAGTTTACTGCGTTTGAGCAATGTGCAACGAGTTAACTCTCTCCGTATACCGGAATCGC
>DATAQX010000059.1:0-5916 GCA_036264455.1 Silvibacterium sp.
TCATCCTCAAAAACCGGAATGCTCCCCAGCTACGGATTTTGCACAATGTAATCAAGGACCTAGGCCACTCGATCGCCTTCCGCCTGCGAGGACAAAAAAGCAATCGCGACGCCATCGGAGCGGCCATTACAGTCGAGGCGGGAAGTCTTCGCCAGACAAAGTATCTGGAGGCGGGATCAGGGTTTCTGGCCCAACACTCCAAAGAGATATTCTTCGGAGTTGGCAAGCAGGAAGGGACAGTCCAAGCGACTATCTTCTGGCCTAGCGGGCTCTCGCAAAAATTTGACGGGCTGCCAATCAATCATCGGATCGAAATTGAGGAGAGCTCCGCCGCATTTGCGGCCAAACCCTTCGCTGCGCCAGCCCCGGCCTATGCGCAAGCAGGGCCGCCACCGACGCTCGAACCATTGCCTTCCAAGATAGAAACATGGCTTATTGAACCCTTAAGAGCGCCCGAGTTTTCCCTGCCCGAACTTACGGGCAACATGCGAAACCTCCGGCAGTTACAGGGCGGCTTCTTGCTCCTCAATTTCTGGGCGGCAGCGGCACCGCTCTGCCGAGACCAGCTGCGACTCCTCCATCAGCACCGGTCAGCGCTTGCCGCCAGCCAGCTGAGTATCCTGGCGATCAATATCGATGACACGGGTGCAATGCCTGCCGCACGATCGTTCGCAGCGCTGGAAGGGCTTTCCTTTCCAGTCCTTTTTGCGACGGGAGATGTGGCAGGCATCTACAACATCGTCTATCGTTACCTCTTCGACCGTCGCCGCGACCTCGCCATTCCAACCTCTTTCCTGCTGAACAAAGAAGGGATGATCGTCAAGGTATATCAGGGGCCGATCGATCCTTAGCGCTTGCTGGAGGATGTGAGGTCCATCCCCACCACGGCAGCCGATCGCATGCGAAAAGCGATTCCGCTGGGCGGAGTGCTCTGCCACGGCCCCTTTTCGCGGAATGATTTCACCTACGGTGTGGCCATGTTCCAACACGGTTATCTGGACGAGGCTGCGGACTCCTTTCAACAAGTCATCGCCGCGAATCCAGACGATCCCGAAGGGTATTACAACCTGGGCACTCTCAACCTCCGGCGAAATAATTTTCCAGAAGCACGCCGTTATCTTGAGCAGACTTTGAGGCTGCGTCCGAACTACCCGGAGGCCTGGAATAATCTCGGCATGATGGCTGCGCAGGAAGGCCACCCGGAGGAAGCCATCCAAAACTTTCAGAAGTCTCTCGCGCTGAGACCGGACTATGCCATCGCACTCCTGAACCTGGGAAATGTCTATCGACGGCAGGGGTCTTTTGAGAAGGCGCAGGGATGCCTCGGTCATGCGCTCGAAATTCAACCCGACGATCCGGAGATTAATTACAGTCTCGGAATGTTCTACGCCCAGCAAAATCAGATGGAGCGTGCGGCGGATTATCTGCAGAAGGCAATCGATCTGCGTCCGGACTATCCCGAAGCCCTGAACAATCTCGGCGTTCTCTTCGTGCGGGAGCAGGATTACTCGAAGGCAGAGGAGCAATTCAAGACTTGCATTCGCCTTGCCCCTAATTTTGACCAGTCTTATCTCAATCTCGCCCGCCTCTATGCAATGCGAGGCGACAGAGAAAAGGCGAGAGAAGCGGTACTGGAGTTACTACGCTTGCAGCCCCAGAACGCGGGCGCGAAGCAAGCACTGGAAATGCTACAATGAGCCCCTTGATGTGGACTCGAAACGATGTCGCGGGCGTAATTAGTCGCGCCTCATTTCAGCGTTTGATCGGAATCGTCAGCGCATGGTCAGGAGCGGGTATTCTTCTCGCCCCACTTGTATTTCTTCTTAGCTGCCAGGTGTTCGCCCAGAAACAATCCTCCCATCTGCAATCCTCCCGGCAATCTTCCCAGGAATCCTCTAAGACCTCTGCAAACCTTCAACAAGTGGAAGAGTTGATTCAGCAGGGTCGTCTTGATGAGGCCAAGACCAGAGTCCAGGAAGAGCTTCAGCGGGATCCCTCCAGTGTTGAGGGTTATAACCTCTTCGGGATCATCGAAAGCAGCGAACAGGATTACTCAGCTGCACTTGCAGCATTCCAAAATGCTTTGAAGCTGGCCCCCAACTCCACCAAAACTCACAACAATCTCGGAAACACCTACGTCGCCGAGAAGAAACTCGATCTCGCGGAAAAGGAATTCCGAACTGTTTTACGTATCGACCCAGCGAATCGCGATGGGAACTATAACCTGGGTGTGCTTTTGATGGCTAAGGGATCGTCGGCTGAAGCCATTCCTCACTTTGAACGCGTGCATCCGCCAAACCTCGCGACAAGTTTCAACCTGATCCACGCTTACTTCCAGAGCAAGCGCACTGCGGAAGCGTTGCGCATGGCAACGGAGCTTTCCGAGCAGAATAAAGACGACGTCCAGGTGCATTTCTCGCTTGGCGTATTGCTGGCATCGGAAAAGCAATACAAGCCTGCTGAACTCGAGCTTCAGAAGGCTGAGGCCCTGCAGCCCGGCACCTTCGAGATTCTCTATAACCTCGGACAGGCATTTCTTCGCGACGGCGAATATCCCAATGCAGAGCTTGCATTGACCCGGGCTCTCAAATTGAAGCCTGAGTCCCCGGAGACGCTCTATTTACTGGCGCAGACTTACACGTATCAGTCGCGCCCTCTGGATGCCCTCGATCTGCTGGTCCGCGCGCATAAGGTAGCGCCTGAGAATATCGACATAATTTTCCTCATGGCCCAGGTCAGCATCTCTCAGAACTACTTCGAGGATGCGATACCGCTGCTGGAATCAGCCCTTAAGATCGCCCCACGCCGTCCCGACCTCCTTGCCACTCTGGGCGAAAGTTATTTCATGTCCGGCAAGGTGGAGAAGGCCATCGAAGAGTTTAAGAAACTCATCGAGGTCGAACCTTCGGCGCGCTCTTACGCTTTTCTGGGACTCTCTTACCGGGATCTGGGACGATTCGATGAGGCGAAGCAGTACTTTCAGCAGGGACTCAAGCTGGATCCTCACAACAACGCCTGCCTGTACAACCTGGGCTTTATCGCGGAGCGGCAGGGAGATTCCGCAGCCGCCGAAGCCATGTTTCAGGAAGCATTGCGCACCAACCCGGACTATCCCGACGCGCTGCTGGAGCTGGCCAATCTCCGAATCGTAGGCAGGAAGCTTCCGGAGGCGGAGGAGCTGCTCAAAAGGTATGTCCGGGTCAGCCGCAACCCGGCCACCGGTTACTACAAACTCGCGATGGTGGAGAGAGGCCTGCACGATACGGCCGCCGCCAATCGAGATCTGAACATATTTCAGACGCTCTCTAAAGATGCCTTCAGCGGTCCATATCCTTACGAGCATCTTTTTGACTACGTAGATAACCGCTCAAAACTTGATCCTCGCGCGCGGGAACAACTGGATATCGCCGACCTCACCGATCAGATAAAAAAGCACCCCGATCAACCCGAAAATCTATATCTCTTAGCTGAGGCTTACCTGAAAGCCGGGAAGGTCGACGAGGCCAGAAGCACCATCGCGCAGCTCGATCAGGTAAGCTCCATCGATTACCGGACACTGGCAGGAGCTGGTGTATTGCTTGCCCGCTATCACTTGTATGACGACGCCATCCAGCAATTTCAGGCCGTGCTGCAGGCGAACCCGAATTCAGACGAAGTGAAATTCGACCTTGCGGATGCTTACTTCCGGAAGCGTCTATATCCTCAGGCCCTCGATGCTGCCCAGCAGATTTCAGAAGAAGGCCGCAAAGACGATGCCTATCTGGCATTACTTGGAGATATCTACGCTCATCTGGGTGACATGGCACAAGCTAAGAAAATTTATCTGAACGCCATCAGCCGGAATCCAGATAATGATCAGGACTACCTCGCGCTTTCACTGCTCGAGTTTCGCGAGAATGACATCGCAGGTGCGAAGCAGACACTGCTTAAGGGTCAGGCCCGGATCCCAGGCTCCGGAAAAATTCTTTGGGGCCTGGGAATCGCCTCGGCACTCGAAGGAAATACCGCAGAAGCAGCTCAGCAATTCGAGCGCGCCGTGGATATGCTTCCGGAATGGGCGGGCAGCTATTCAACCCTGGGAGTCTTCTACTTTCAGACTGGACAGATCGACAAGGCCAGGGAAGTCCTGAACCGTTTTAAGAACAGCAATGCAAAAGGCGGTTTGGACGTAAATCGGATTGAACAAACCCTGGCGCAGGCTCCGGCGACGACTCCGCAGGGCGATCAACCCATGTCGATGGCGAACCGGGAGCAGTTTCTTCAGATAGCGCTGTCCCTCGCAGATAGGACGCTCTGAGAACCTTGCGGCGATCAGAAGAAAGTAATCGGCTCGCGCATCGAATATTGTCCGGCGTCAAATTCGGCGCGGCCATCCTGCTCATTGCCATCATTGACGTCTCAAGCCCTCAGAAGGCCGGAGCTCAACAACCCGCGAAGGCACAAGACTCTCCAATCACCGTACGCTATACCGACATTCGCAAGGCTGCCGGCATCACCTTTCTTCAGGACTCCACGCAAACCGATCAGAAGTACTATCTCGAAACCATGGGCACAGGTGTCGGATGGATCGACTACGATCAGGATGGGCTGATGGACCTCTACTTTGTCCAGTCTGCCGCCACCGACATTTACAAACCTCCTCGGCCGCTGCGCTCCGCGCTTTATCACAACAATGGTGACGGAACGTTTACCGACGTCACTGAAAAAGCCGGCGTGGGAGGCGAAGGACATTATGGGCAGGGCGTTGCCGTCGGAGACTTCGACAATGACGGCTATCCCGATCTCTATGTGACGGGTTATGGCCGTGCGATTCTCTACCACAATAATCACGACGGGACCTTCACCGACGTCACTGCCAAGGCTGGGGTTGCCGATGAAGGCCAGTGGTCAACGAGTGCGGGATGGTTTGACTACGATAAAGACGGATGGCTTGACCTCCTAGTCACCAATTACATTGAGTGGACGCCACAGAACAATCTCTGGTGTGGCGAGCGCAGGCCGGGTTATCGCTCCTACTGCAATCCAAACAACTATAAAGGTCAGAAAACCAAGCTCTACCACAACAACCATGACGGCACCTTCACCGACGTGAGCGACAAGTCGGGGGTTGGCAAGCCCGAGTCGAAGGGCATGGGCGTGGTCCTGGCTGACTTCAATAACGACGGCTGGCCGGACATCGCCATCGCTAATGACACCTGGCCGAATTTCTTGTTCCTCAATAATCACGACGGCACGTTCAAGGACGTATCTCTGATTTCCGGACTAGCAGTGAGCGAAGACGGGAAATACGAAGCAGGAATGGGCATCGACGCCGCGGACGTGGATGGCGACGGCTTGCTCGATGTATACATCACCCACCTTGATCTTGAATTGAACCGCCTCTACCACAACAATGGCGACGAGACTTTTACCGATGACACATTCGCCTCCGGAATCGGCAACAAGGCAATCTTGATGAGCGGGATCGCTGCCAAGTTCATCGACTACGATAACGACGGCTGGGCCGACATTCTGCAATTAAATGGCGCCATGCTGGACAATGTGAACCTTTACCACAGCGAGGTCTCCTACAAGGAACCGCTGCTGATGTTCCGGAACTTAGGCAAAGGCCATTTCGAAAAGGTTTCCGACTCTCTCGGCTCTGACTTCATGCACCCCGTTGCAGGGCGCGGCCTTGCCACCGCGGATTTCGACAACGATGGCGATATCGACATTGCCGTCAATGTGCGCGGCGATTATCCGGAGCTCCTACGCAACGATGGGGGCAATGCCAACCATTGGCTGGAGGTCCTGTTGATCGGCACAAAATCCAACCGCGATGGCACCGGTTCTGTACTGAAGCTGACCTCTGAAGGATTTACTCAGGTCAAGCAGGCAGAGGGCGGAACGAGCTATATGTCGGCCAGCGATCCGCGC
>DATAQX010000092.1:0-1853 GCA_036264455.1 Silvibacterium sp.
TGACCTGCTTGATCGTGCTGACCTCGTTTGCCATCGCCGGGAAGCAGATCTTCAACATGTTTGGCATTAAGTTGCCGGCTTTTGAAATTGCGGGCGGGATCATTCTGCTGCTGATTGGCATTGACATGCTGGAAGCGAAGCGCTCCCCCACACAGGAGGCATCGGAAGAAGCACAGGAAGGCGCAGCAAAGGAAGACGCGGGTATTGTTCCGTTGGGGATTCCCATGCTGGCCGGGCCGGGCGCGATATCGAGCGTAATGGTGCTGGTGGGAGCCTCACCGAACAGATGGCAGATGGTCGCAATTCTGCTGGCGATTGTCATCACGGCGCTGGCGAGCTATGCCGTGCTGAACGGCGCCGACCGGTTGCGGCGGTTGCTGGGCGAGACGGGAATTCGGATCCTGGTGCGCATCATGGGCCTGCTGCTGATGGCGCTGGCGGTGCAGTTCTTCGTGAACGGATTGACTGACCTGGGCGTGATTGCGAGATATGTTGCCGAATAATTAGCAGTCAGGCGAGTGAGATCACGTCGCTTCCCTGACACAATTTTATCGACCCTGGAAATGGACGACAGAGTTGATGACGTATTCCTGCGGGTTTCCATTACAGGTACCAGGCTGGAAAAGCCATGCGCTGACCAACTTCACGGCTTCGGCGTCCAGGTCGGATCGCACCGGCTTCATCACCTGTGCATTCGTAACCGTCCCCTCCGCGGTGACGTGGAGATGCACCAATACGTTGGTAACAGGCGCATCGGGTGCGCCCTCGCCTCGGGGTTGCGGAGTGGACTTTGCGATCGGCATCTGCCACTGCTTACAGGGGGAGCCCTGCGCCCAATCACCGGGGATCGCGAATTCATCTTCGGGTTTCTCGTCGAGCCTGGTCATTTTCAGGTCGGCATTCAAGCTGAAACTGCCTTCGCGGTAGACGATGTGGGCAGGAAAGAGGCCACCTTGGACGAGATAGAAGTCTGAGTATTCCCATAGTTTGTCACCGGAACGCAGCTCGAGCATGGTGCCATTTGCCTTGTCTACGCAGATTTCTCCGGGCAATCGATTTTCACCGACGATCGTATCGAACTCTACGCAGAGCGCTGGACGGCCATTGTAAGAACTCGTTCTGATTTCGTGAATTACGTCGCTCGAATCAAACGACGCCGGTGCATAAGGCACTAACTGGCGAATTCTTAATGCTGCAAATGGAGGATCATCCCACGATTTCGTCCATCCGCGCTGCACGCCGACCGAAATTGAGGAAGCGGAATAGCCGCTGAATGTGAGGTCTTGCCTCAGGCCGCCATCGATGGCACGAATGCGCGTATAGGTTCCGTTCTGGAGGTTGCCGTCGGCGGCGGTTGCGGTAAAGGTGGCTTCGGTACGAATGTTATAGGGTCCGCCCTGAAGCTGGCTTACCACATGCGCGTGGTTCAAGAGCGCGACAGCCTGACTGCGGAGCTGTACGTCTTCTGCCCGTGCAGTGCAGTTGACAGCCATGACTGCTACGGCTGCTGTAGACAGAAGCGCGCGGGTCATCGCGGTTCGCATAGGAGCGAGAGCATAGCCGAAGCAACGTGGAGAAAGCCAATTAAATTTCCGGCTGATTGTGAACAGGCGTGGCGTCACGGGTTCTCTTTCGTGCGGCGTTCTCAGTCGGGGGCCTTTCAAAGCCTATTCGCCCTTCGACTCTAGTTCTGATTGAGCAGGTACTTCTGGATGAACATGACTTCGGCGTCGAAGAGGAAGTCCTGGTTCTTCTTCTTGGCGTAGCCGTGTCCTTCGTCATTAGCCATGAGGAACCAGGTTGGTGTGCCCTGCGCATTGAGCTTGTCGAGGATCTGGCGCGATTCGCTCCAG
>DATAQX010000101.1:0-5288 GCA_036264455.1 Silvibacterium sp.
GTCCGCGCAGACCTGCACACCTCCGCGAGAATTTGTAGACACGCCGCACCCGGCTATCGCGCCATCCGAGCAGCTAGTCTCTCACACCGAAGAGATCACCATCGATCGGCCCCTAACGGTGGTGCTCGCCGGTCTGGACAAACCGATAAAGGACACGATCCGCAAAGCGAACTCGTTGCCCGGCGTGTCCGGAGATTACATGCTGACCAAAGGCAGCTTTGGTCCTGTGGGCTCACGCCGGCTGGATTGCCTTAGCGATGGTTCGACACTGGAAGAGGAGGTGTTGCAGAACGATCGCAGCAGCAGCGGGTCTCGGTTTCGTTATGTTGTCTGGAACTACACCAGCGAAGTGGCGCGCCCTATCGCATATGGGGTTGGCGATTTTCACTATTCCGACATAGGCGGCAGCCGCACCCACGTGACCTGGACCTACTCTTTCATGTTGAATCATCAAAGGTTTCCGGGCGAACTGGGCAGTTTAGGCCGCTTCCTTTTCCGTGTAGGCTTCCTGGACCGGCAATATGCGGCTATGATGCGGGCAACGCTGGAAGGGACCAAGGCTGACGCCGAGCGGCAACAGGCCGGGACTCCGGCGCAGGCAGGACGTTGATTCGATCGGGTTTGGGCTTTTCCGTGCAATCCGGGTGCCTTGAGTTTAACGGCCCGTTCGCGCTCAATGCCCTGATGTTGAAAGTTGGCCATCCAACTCCAACATCTTCTCGTCTTCTTGTCACAATGTCCCGTCTAATCCTTCAGTGGCTCTTTCGTGCTGGTTATCCCCATAATGGGACATCTCTGTGCTCCGGAGCCGGGAGCAGGACTGATCGGAAATAAAGCAAATTTTGACAGCGAGTCGAACCGCCCGCGCCGTCGAGCCCTGGCATCCAGCTGGGTCCTTGTTTTCCTGGTGCTGTTTGGGCTCGCGACCCGGACGTGGTCGCAGCAGGCCTCACTCCCCTCGTCGATCCCTGTCCAGATACTGGTAGCGGGTGCTGCTTTGCCCGATGCGCCCGCAGCACAGGTCTCATCGTCGCAACAGATGCCATCACAGCCTTCGCAGGGGAGCATCCACGGCGTCGTGGTTGATCGGGATGGATCCGTATGTGAGGGCGTGCACATCGGACTCACTCAGCTTGCTTCCAACGCGCAAGCCGTGAGATCGGTAATATCTGATAGCAATGGCCGCTTCGAATTCGCCGACGTCCCTCCCGGAGACTTTAAACTCACCATCTCCTCGAATGGATTTGCGACCCAGGTAATATCCGGTGTCCTCAACACTGGCGAGAGCTACGATGCACAATCAATCGTATTGCGTGTTTCTACCGCTGCAACCGAAGTTCACGTGACGGCATCGTCGCAGGAGATAGCCCTGGAGCAGCTCCGGCAGGAGGAGAAACAGCGTCTGTTCGGAGTCATACCAAACTTCTACGTCACCTACGTACCTAACGCGCCTCCCCTTACACCCAAGCGAAAGTTCGAATTGGCCCTGAAGTCTTCGGCCGACCCGGTCACATTCGCATTGACTGGAGCCTGGGCGGGAATTCAGCAGGGTAATGACTCGTTCAGCGGGTACGGACAAGGTGCCCAGGGCTATGCCAAGCGTTATGCAGCCAATTATGCCGACGGCTTCATCGGTACGATGATAGGCAGCGCGATACTGCCATCCCTTCTGAAACAGGATCCACGCTACTTCTACAAAGGGACTGGGACAGTTGAATCACGAGCTCTCTACGCCATCGCAATGTCGGTCGTCTGCAAGGGTGACACCGGACATTGGCAACCGAACTATTCTGCTATCCTCGGTGGCCTCGCGGCGGGTGGAATCTCAAACCTCTACTACCCGGCAAGCGATCGCGATGGAGTGACGCTGACCTTTGAGAATGCGCTCTTCGGGGTTGCCGGCAGTGCCGCAACGAATCTCTTTCAGGAGTTCCTCAGCCATAAGCTGACCCCCAAAATCCCCAATTACGGGTCGCCGCAGCAGTAGAGGAGTGGGATCCCATACAGCCCGTTGCTTTATACTCTGTTGCGTTACGGGGTCGAAGAATGCCACGCCTTAAGTACCTGCTGTTCATACTCACTTTTGCAGCCACGCTCTTTGCACAATCGCCTTCTGTCACATCAAACCACACCGACGAGTGGTGGAAGCACGCCGTCATCTACGAAATCTACCCCCGCAGTTTTCAGGATTCCGACGGCGACGGCATCGGAGACATCAGCGGCATCACCTCGCGGCTCGACTATCTGAAGGATCTCGGCGTCAACGCTATCTGGATCACGCCCATGTATCCGTCGCCTGGCATCGACTACGGCTATGACATCTCCGACTACACCGCCATCGATCCCGAGTACGGTACTATGGCCGACTTCGACCACATGGTGGCCGAGGCAAAGAAGCGCGGCATCCGCGTTATCATGGACTACGTCATCAATCACACCTCTGACCAGAGCCCGTGGTTCATCGAGTCGCGTTCTTCGCGTGATAATCCCAAGCGCGACTGGTACATCTGGCGCGACGGCAAAGGGCCGGGCCAGCCGCCCAACAACTGGCAATCCTGGTTCGGTCACTCCGCCTGGACCTTCGATGCCAAGACGAATCAGTGGTACTACCACTACTTCTATCCCCAGCAGCCCGACCTCAACTGGCGCAATCCCGCGGTGCAAAAGGCGATGGAGGGCGTGCTCGAGTTCTGGATGAAGCACGGTGTCGACGGCTTCCGCATCGACGCGGTTTCGCGCCTCTTTGAAGATCCCAACCTTCACGACGATCCCTATCTGCCCGGATACAACGTCTACGGCGACCGCAACATCGAGCACAAATACACCGATAACTATCCCGAAGTGAATGATGTTCTCAAGCGTCTGCGCCAGGTCGTCGGCAAATATCCCGGAGACCCGGTGCTGATCACCGAGGCCGACGAGCCGAACATCACCGAACTGACCAAGCTCTATGGCAAGGGCGACGAAGTGCAGCTACCTATGGACTTTCAGATTGCCGACGTGAATAAGCTCTCCGCGCCCGACTTCCGCCGCCTCTTCAACGACGTTGAGAACAACACCGCCCACGGACAGCCCGAGTATTTCTTCAGCAATCACGATCAGCCCCGGCAATGGGACCGCTACGGCGACGGAGTCCACAATGACCAGATCGCGAAACTGATGGCCGCCCTTCTGCTCACCACACGCGGAACCCCGCAGATGTACTACGGAGAAGAACTGGGAATGCGCACTACCGATCCCGCGCGTATCGAGGACGTGCACGACCCCATCGGCAAGCTGGGCTGGCCCAAAGAGAAGGGCCGCGATGGCGAGCGCACCCCCATGCAGTGGGACACGGCGGCCAACGCCGGCTTCACTACCTCCGCCAAACCCTGGCTGCCCATCCCGCCGTCGGCCGCTACTTATAATGTCGAAACCGAGAAGAAGGACCCCAACTCCATCTTCAACACTTACAAAACCCTCCTCGCGCTGCGCCAATCTGAGCCTGCTCTTCGAGATGGATCTCAGGAGAGCGTGGATAACGACAATCCCTATGTCTTCTCTTTTCTTCGCCAGGCTTCTGGATCGACCGTGCTCGTCTCACTGAACATGAGCGCCGAACCGCGCACAATTTCATTGAAGGGGCTGAGGGGAACTACCGCCATACCGCTCTACAGCTCACCTGCCTCCAGAGACGAAGTCATTCTCCTCGACAAAATCCAACTCGCGCCGTTCGGCGTGCTGGTGGCCAAGGTGCAATGAGTCAATATTTAGGTTGGGACCAGCGAGCTAGCGCACCTAAACGGTGACTGGCTGAGTTCCCAATGTTTTAATGGTGTGCGATGACTCAGGATGAGCAAAGCGCGCTTACTCGCGATGCTGAGGTAGTGGAGTCTCTCCGCGCCGAGATCGAGAAGTCAGAGCCTTCAAGGCGCGGTCGAATCCTTGAGAAATTCTTCCTCGCCGCATTGAGCAGCATCCCATGGGTAGGTGGAGTGTTGAGCGCGGCGGAAGCCTATCGGACCGAAGAGGGGACCAACAGGCTGAATTATCTTCAGACAGAGTGGCTTAAGGAGCATCAGAGGAAAATTGGCCTATTGGGGGAGACCCTACAGAACATCGGAAATCGCTTAAGCAGCCTCGGAGGCGAAATTGAAGAACGCATCCAAAGTGAAGAATACCTCGCATTGGTACGTAAGACATTTCGAATTTGGGACGAGTCTGATACAGAGGAAAAGCGCCGTTTGCTCTCGAATGTTATTACCAACGCTGCGAGTACCCGAGCGACCTCGGACGATGTAATCCGCTTGTTTCTGGACTGGATCAGGCTCTATAACGAAGTTCACTTCGCCGTAATCAGAGAAGTATTCCAAAATCCAGGTTCTACTCGGTTCGATATTTGGTCTGGCCTATGGGGTGAAATCCCGAGGGAGGACTCGTCAGCGGCGGACCTTTATAAGTTCCTGATACGGGAGTTGAGCACAGGTGGAGTGGTGAGGCAGGAGCGCGATACTAACGCCGTCGGCCAGTTCGTACGCAAAAGGGCGCGATATGTCCGCCGCGGAGCTGCTCCGACAACACTGGAGTCCGCGTTTGAAGATAGCAAGCCTTATGTTCTTACAGCGCTTGGAAAAGAGTTCGTTCACTACACGATGAACGAACTCGTGCCTCGCATATCGGGAAATGTGGGAGCGGAGCAGACGACAAAAGGATGACGCAATATTTTCAAGTGGGGCAGTTCCAGATATCGCCTAACTCCCTAATCAGACGCCTTGGCCGCGATAACCTCGATCTCAACAAGAATCTCTGGTCAGACAAGCTGTGGGACCACAAGCAACATAAATGCCGGTCGCGCATCTCCCAGGAACTTATACCGCACCTTCACATATTCCGCGATGTCCTCAGCACGCGTCAGGTATTGCGTCACCTTGACGATATCTTCGACACCCATGCCGGCCTCACGCAGCACTCTCAGGATGTGCTTCCAGGCCAATTCCGATTGCCCCGTAATGTCCTTGGACAATTGCTTGTTCTCCCAACACCCGGAGTTCCTGATGTGTGCAGCCAACGAAGGTTCGGAGCGGTTTCCACGGCATCGCTGTACTTGCCGATCTGAGCAGCAACGCCGATATCGTAAAGCTTATGCGCCATCGAAGACATTCCTCCCTGACTCCGATCTAAGTTGAACCATCTTCACCCAGCTTTCGATGCGCCGGTTGTTTTCCCAAAACGGCGAACCATCGTAGCCCGAAGCCCATTGTTGGCTTGAGTGAAGTGCCAGCCTTTCTAATCGCTAATCGCTAATCGCT
>DATAQX010000142.1:0-6400 GCA_036264455.1 Silvibacterium sp.
GTGTGTATCAACGGCATTGAATGCCCGGCGGATGTGTCGTTGCGCTTCAGGCTGCATAAAGCGCAGTCACTGGCCGGACCGCTGCTCGAATCGGCAAAGATGCAACCGGACGAAGATCGCGGAAGCTGGGTGGTGGTAGAGTCGGCAACGGATGCTTTGGAGGCCGCGCGCGGAGCAACGAATCGCATGATCGATCTGCTGGTTGAACGCTGGAGCATAGAGCCGGTACATGCATATTTGTTATGCAGCGTAGCGATGAAGCTGCAATTAAGCCAGGTAGTGAACGAGCCGATGATTACGGTTGCAGCCGCCATCTCGAAAAGCGTGCTGCCTCCTCGGGTGTTGTTCTGAATATGCAGTGTTTTCTCCGGAGAAATCCTGATGGTGGTGAATGATCCTGAAACGGTTGCCGAACTGCGGGCGCTTTATCCGCGTTATGAGGAGGCTCTTGTGAGCAATGACGTGGCGGTGCTCACACAGATGTTCTGGGCATCGCCGCTGGCGATCAGGTTTGGCGCGGGTGAGAATCTGTACGGTGAAGACCAGATAGAGGCGTTTCGAAGGAGCAGGCCGGCGACTAATCTTGCTCGCCGGACTGTGCGGCTGGAGATCGTGACCTTCGGCAAAGATTTCGGCAGTGTGACACTGGAGTTCGAACGCGACGCACCAGAAGGCGACGTTGTACGGGGACGACAGAGCCAGGTATGGGTGCGGCTTGAGGAGGGCTGGAGAATCGTGTCGGCGCATGTATCCACGCTGCCCGCGAAATGACTTCAGGGCAGGCGTGCTTCTATTCGGAGATGGTGACCTCCAGAGTTTGCACGGGCGCTTCGACCAGCCGGTCTGCCAATTCGGCTGAGGATGCGAAACGTACGCCTGGAACGAAGCGGGCGCGAAGTGCAAAGCGCATCACCGGCTCACGCAAGGGATAGGGCGAAAGCCGATAGCTACGTTCGCCGATTCTTTTGACTTCGATCTCCTTCGCCGTATCCTGCTGCGTGCGCAAGGGGTGAAGCAGCGTTGCCGGGCCGGCGAAATCGACACAACTTAGAAGTGAAAGATTGTCGGTGGCCTGGAGCAGCCGGAAGTTCTCAGTGAGCTCGTTGTCGAGCTGATCGGAGTCGAGTTGATTGGGAGAGACCGAGGCTATGTCCAATAGTTGCCGGCGCAGCTCACACTGCAGACTCTGTTGTGAGGCGAGAAAGCTGTCGAGCAGCGGGAGTTGCTCAGGACGTATGGTGCTGCGGTCTGCGCGTTCTGAGAGCAGATTGTGCGTGTGCATTGAGATGAGGATGCCGGCGTAGGGGTCTTCTTCAGCCATTGCGAGCACGGCGTTGCGGCGGACAGCGAGATAGTCTTCGAGGTCGATCTCCTCGAATGCTGAGTATTTACCAACCAACTCGGTGGAGAAGGCTGCCGGCTTTCCTTCGCGCGTAACCGTCGGTACAGCGTCACGGGCACGCCAACCGTCATCGTGCGCATAGATGCCGCGAAGCACATGCGCCCGTGGTTCCGGCGAGGCGAAAAGCTCGTTGCCCCATGCGGCGGCGAACTCGCCTGCCAGATGCGCGTGATCCGGGTGGGTTACCAGCCACCAGCCATCGGAAGTCGCAAGGCGAAGCATCTGTTGCGGAAGCTCCTTATGCTTTGGAAAATGTCAGAACTCAATGCCTTCTGATCGTACGGACTCGTGCCACTTGTGAAGAAACAGCCACTCGAAAAACATGGCAGTAAAGAAGAAGATAAACCCGAGTATAGTGGCGGCAAAAACCAGAGCGAATAGATAATCCGTCTGGAGCTGGGCCATGGCATACAGGATGGAATAGCCGAGGCCACCCTGCCCGACGCGGGTCGACCCTGCGAAAAGTTCACCTGTGATGGCTCCGATGACCGCGATTCCGCTGGAGATGCGGATGCCCACGAAGAGATACGGCAGCGAATGCGGAAGGCGAAGCTTGCGCAGGATTTGACCTTGCGAAGCATTATGCATCAGAAAAAGTTGCAGCAGGTTGGGATCGACGCTGATGAGTCCTTGCGTGGCGTTAGCGATGATGGGTGCGAGGCAGATGATGAACGTTACCAGAGCCACTGCAAACAATCCCTGCCCGGCCCACATGAGAATCAACGGTGCGATGGCGACGATGGGAACCGTCTGCAGAAGAATTGTGTAAGGGAAGAGCATGCGCCGGAGCCAGGGCAGGCGCGCGAACACGAGCGCGATGAGCAGTCCCCCAACGATGCTCCCGAGAAGGCCCGCGGCGGCCGCTTCAGCCGAAATCCAGAATGAAGTCCACAGATCCGGGAAGCGCGTCACAATCGCGCGTCCGACGTGCGCCGGCGGCGGCAGCATGTACGGGGGTATTTGCAGCACCCAGACCGCGATTTGCCACACGAGCAGCAGCACAGCAAAAACGACGACAGCATTGGCGGCGAGAAACAGTTTCTTCTTCATGCCCGATGAGCCTCACGCAGCAGCCGGGATGCCTGATTGACGAGCGTGTCGAATTCGGGAGTTTCGCGGATCGTGGCCGTCCTTGGATACGGCAGTTCGACGGAGATCGTATGAGCGATGCGGCCGGGATGCGGTGACAGAATGACAATGCGCGACGAAAGAAAGACGGCTTCAGCGACAGAATGGGTAACGAACAGCACGGTCCAGTTGCCTGCTTCGCGCAGCCGCAGAATCTCCTCATTCATGCGATCGCGGTTGATTTCGTCGAGCGCCGCAAACGGCTCGTCCATGAGCAGAAGGCGGGGTCTGGTAGCGAGCGCACGCGCGATGGAGGTACGCATCTTCTGGCCACCGGAGAGCGCCCTGGGATAGCTCTGAGCCACATCAGTAAGCCCTACAAGATCGAGCAATTTACCGGTGGTTTGATGGGCATCTTCCCGCGAACGGGCTTCCAACTCCAGCGCGAGTGCGACGTTACGTTCAACGCTGCGCCACGGCAGGAGTGTTGCTTCCTGAAAGACGAAAGAGATCAGTCGACGAGCGTTCTTTGGCTCAAGGCCGTTCACCTGCAGCTGACCGGAGGTGATGGGCTCGAGACCTGCGACGAGCTTGAGCATTGTGGACTTGCCGCAGCCAGAAGGGCCGAGAATCGTTACGAACTCGCCGCGATCGATTACCAGATCGATTCCTTCAAGCACGGGCGGGTCGGCAGCGCGAAAGCGCTTTGTCACGTTGCTGAAAAGAATTTCCGGGACGGAACTCATGCGATCACAGGGAGATGAAAGGCTGAACGATACTCGCTGCTGTGGTGAACGATATGGGTTGAGCGACGCCAGTTGAAGGGCGTCATTTCACGTGGTGGCATATCGTTGCCCGGATTACGGTCATACAGCGGGAAGGCGCAACCGGCGACCTCCAGTCGAAGCTGCTCGCCGACGCTGAACATACAGGAGGTGGGTTCGAGCTGAAACTCCCAGAGATAGACCGCGTCGGCACGGTATTTTTCGCCAAAGAGAAAGGAGGAGCGGGCGATTCCTATCGAGATGAATTCGGCGCGGCCAGAAGGAAGGACGCGAACGAGCTTGGCGGTAACATCGGCCGAAGGGGCGGAGGTC
Source organism: Silvibacterium sp. (assembly GCA_036264455.1). GTDB lineage: Bacteria > Acidobacteriota > Terriglobia > Terriglobales > Acidobacteriaceae > Silvibacterium. The sequence goes on from DATAQX010000142.1 coordinate 3,568, forward strand.
GCAACGTAGAGGGAAATCCGGGGGGCGCCGAAAACATGCAGAGGCTCGGAGAGCGGGTCAGTGGTATAGACCAGTACGTTGTTGCCAGCTTCTATCGCAGACTGGTCGAACAAGCCTGGCAGCGATAAGGGTCCTCCAGGCGCGGTCACGGGCACTTCGGGATCGTAAACGAACAAATCGGACGGCTCGTTGTCGCCAAGCGGGAGAGTGGTTAGACGGCCATCGCCCTTGAGCGATGCGGCGCGGCCGTTGCTGTGGAGATAAAGCGCTACTTCAGACGATCCTTGCCAATCATCCGCCTCCTGCCAGGTGTTCAGGCCCAGGACAAAATGGCGCACGCGTGGCTCGGCAGACCATGTGCCCGCATCTTTCAGCCAGTGATCGAACCAGCGAAGGAGTAGCGAGTCGGTGTCAAAGAGCGCCTCGGAACCGAAGCTGCCTTCACCGGCGCGGTCACTCCATGGAATATGTACCCATGGACCCGCGAGCAGGTATTGATGCTGCCGTGCATGCTCCGAGCCGGCGCTGCGCCGCAGGAGATAAAATCCGCGAATGCTTGCTTCGAGATATGTGTCATACCATCCCGATACATGAAGCGCTGGAACCTCGATGTGATGCGCACGCTGGCTCACATCCATAGCGGACCAGTATTCGCCCGGACCGGAGTGTGCGAACCAGTCTCGGACGTATGAGGGCAACGCTGGATCGGTGATCGCGGGATGCTCGCCATAGGGCAGGTGCATGGCCTGCGACCGCACGTTCTGCCATGCAGTCTCGATACACGCGCTGGCTTCGTGCAAGCCAAGGCGGCGTGCGTCCTCCTTGAGCAACTGCAGGCCCCATGCCAGCGACGACGAAAGCCGCAGCGCGCCATTGTGATAGAACCATCCAGCAAAGAGATCGCAGGCCGTCATGGCAGGCACGATGCACTGCAGGCCTTCAGGGCGCTCGGCGGCTGCTAACAGCTGTGTTGCACCCTGATAGGAGAAGCCGTACATGCCGATGCGGCCGTTTGACTCCGGACGGCTGCGCAACCATGCTATTGTCTCGGCTCCATCGCGGCCCTCATGGCGAAACGGATAAAAGGAGCCTTCGGAGTCTCCGCGTCCTCGCACGTCCTGGATGACGACGTTATAGCCGCGGCGTGCAAACCATGCAGGGTGGGCAAAGACAACGGTGGATGCAATATCGCGTCCATACGGCTGACGCATCAGCAGCGTGGGTTGTTTTCCCACGCCAGGCGGATAGTAGTGATCGGAGACGAGCGTGGTTCCGTCAGAGAGATGAAAACGAACAGCCCGTTCCAGCGTGACGCCTCCGCCGCAGTCGATGCGCTCCCCTGTGATTGAGGACGGTTGGATCGGTGGGTTGCTCACGCCTTGGCTTGACCCCCGGTCGACTGGTCAGGTTCGCGAAATTCAAGGATCTCGCGCAGCACGGCTGCGATCCTGTTCGCAGCTGCGTCGAGCCAGAGTTTGCCGTTGTCAGCAGTGGCAGGGCGAGGGTCGCCCATCACACCGCTGGCGGCGATGTCTCGGGTTAGCCAGGCGAAGTTCGCAGCACCATTTTCGGGAGCGAGGAGCGGTTTGTCCGCGATCGATGCTATGTAGTTCACGGTGTAGGCCGAAGTATCCACCAGCTCTGGTGCAGCAGCCAGAAGGAATGCCGTTTCGACTTCACCGGCGTGGAAGCCATAGGCGCGCTCCTGTGGGTTGAGTCCTTCGAATGTCGCACCCGCTGAACCGAAGATGGTGAAGGTGCGCAGGCCGAATTCGGCGCGAAGATCGCGGGCCATGACGTCAACCAGTGAGCTGTTGCCGCCGTGTGTGTTGAAGATCGCGACGCGACGAAAGCCGGCGGCAGCCAGACTTGCGCCTAAATCTCGCACGACAGCCATGAAAGTAGAAGAAGAGAGCGACAGCGTTCCCGGAAAGCCGAGATGCTCGTTGCTCTTGCCGTAGCAGATGGGCGGCAAGGCATAGACAGGGGCGTCCGCAGGCAACAGATCGAGTGCGCGGCCGAGCAATTCGTTGTTGATCAGTGTGTCGGTTGCGAGGGGAAGGTGCGGACCATGCTGCTCAATGGCGGCTGTGGGCAGAATGAGAAGCGTGCGGTCGCGCGGAAGGGCGTCGACCTGATTCCAGTTCAGATAGGCGAAGTTTCTGTTATCGGCAATGCGGGTTTTCATGCCAGGGATTCCTCTGGCGCTATAGGTCGCGCGGGGTCTACCTCTGTCCGGTGAAACGTGGCCATCTTTCCCGGATTGAGCAGACCCTTTGGGTCATAGCGATACTTGGCCTGCAGCTGCACATTGTCCGCGCGGTATCGGCCGCCACCTTCCACGTAATTTACGTGTGGGTTTGCCACAAATACTCCGTTCGCGCGGCAGGTTTCGATCATTTCGTTGAGGTACTCGGCGGTTCGAAAGCGCACGACCGGGATCGCACCCGCGAAGACCGTACCCGCAGCGTTTTTCATCCATTCGATATGGTGGAGGAAGTCGCCACCGAAGCGCTGCTTGAGAATTTCAAGCTGTTCCCGCGCGCGACCGGGATCTGTATCAAAGCCGCATTGCAGGTAGGTCCAGGCAGGATCGGTTTTCATCGCCCAGAGGGTGGTGTGGTTCCATGTGTAGTCGGAGAGAAGAGGCGATGAACGCAATCCCGCATAAGGGGCGCAGAAAGTCACTTCTCCTCCCCCGGCTACCGCAAAGCTCTTGAGTTGCGCAGCCTGAGCGTTTGCGATAAGCAGAAAGACCGACGTTGCTCCATCGCGGGTGATGTTTCGAACAGGAGAAAAGAATGACGGAATCGGCCACTCAAAGGCGGTGACG
>DATAQX010000212.1:0-12002 GCA_036264455.1 Silvibacterium sp.
CCTCGTTCGTGCCGCCACGCAAAATACATCAGAACCGCCGCCATATAAATGCGGGAGACGACCGTGGAGATTGCCGACCCGCTCACGCCCAGCGCTGGCATCCCCAGCTTTCCATTGATGAAGATCCAATTGCCCGCAACATTGACCAGGTTTGCCGAGATCAGCGCGAACGTGACTGGACGCACCAGGCCCACGCCTTGCAGATAGCGTCGAAACCCGCCGTAGACCAGCAATGGCAGCGTGCCCCAGTTCAGAATGCTCACATACGACCGTGTGTAAATACTCACCAGCGGATCAACGCCGCGCGAAGTGAATAGCGGCTGCGCAACCACAATGAACAGCATCAGCAGCGGAGTAAAAGCCAATGCGATATACATAGCCTGCGCCAGCCAGCGATGGCAGCCGTCGAAATCTCGCGCGCCCCACGACCGCGACACAAGCGTATCGAGTCCCAGCAACAATCCAATACCGAACAGTGACGGCGCGTAATAGATCGCATTGCCCAGGCCTACGGCGCCGATCGCCGCTGGCCCCAGCTTGCCGACCATGATCACATCCACAATGCTCATGGTCATCCAGCCGATCTCCGAGAGCGCCACCGGAATCGCCAGCCCAAGAAGCGCGCGCAGCTCTGCTCCTAGATTTGCGCGTCCGCCGTGTTCGTCAAAAACAAGCGTGTCCGTATGTGTCTCTGGTGCCTGCATCACTAAACCAAAAATGCGCGAAGTTCTCCGATTTTACCCGTAACTTCAGAGGTCAACGTCTGTGTTAAATTCAAGATAGCTGTTGCTGGAGAGCTGGCCGAGTGGCTGAAGGCGCACGCTTGGAAAGCGTGTTTAGGGGAAACTCTAACGTGGGTTCGAATCCCACGCTCTCCGCCACTGAGTCTCCCCTTTAGAACCAATCACAAAAATCTTCTATCGACGGCTTTCGCCGGCTTGCCTGACCCGCACTCATTAACTCAAAGTGGATGCACTGAATTTCTAGTTCTTGAAAGGTTTTCACGATGGCCACCGTAAAACTTTGGACAGACGAAGAGGTCTCAGGCAATCCTCGTGTGAGAGCAATCTTCGACGATATTCGGTCCACCCGTAAATCGGAGTTTGTGAATAATTTCTGGCGAGCGCTTGCCAATCAACCGGAACTGCTGGAACGAACCTGGTCAGGTATCAAGGAAGTCATGATCCAACCGGGCACTCTTGATCCTCTTACAAAGGAGCTCATCTACATTGCCGTGTCGACAATCAATAGCTGCACTTACTGTATACATTCCCATACGGCAGCAGCGCGATCCAAGGGGATGAGCGACCAGCAGCACGCAGAGTTCCTCGCTGTCGTAGGCATGGCCGCGGAGACAAATGCGCTGGCAAATGCGCTCCAGATTCCGGTTGACCCGGAGTTCAACGCTTCGTGACGGTACTGCTCTTCCAGATCCGGCTCCGGTTCTTCGGAGCCGGCAGAAGAGCGCTTCTACTTACAACATCTCGGACTGTCTCAGGGTTCTTTGCCACTGTAATTCTGTGCGTAGGTATCGCTGGGAAGTCCCTCACTGCGCGCCTCCTGAACCAGCGCAAATGCCTCATCCCGGCTCATCTTTCCGCCAATCGCTACCAGATAAGGTGCATGCCCAGTGGGTGTGAACACTTCAGGCCGTAGCTCTGGATGCATCCGGGCAATGGTCGCAGACTTCTGCTGTGCCTGTTCCTCATGGTTGTACGTGTAGCTGATTACCCTCCATTGATCACGGACTCCTGGTGCAGGATGTTTCTGCGTTGGAGGAGCTGCCGCAACAGGAGCACTCGCCGTGGCGGATCTCGCCGCGCCGCTATCCAGGGCTGGAACCGGCGTAGAGGTCTCTTGCTGAGCGTTGCTTTGGTTCGCGGGTCGATGCAGAAAATGCCATCCGAGCCACAAAACCAGCACTACTGCCAGTCCAGCCACAACCATTAATCCCGCTCCAAATCCCGCTTTCGGACCAGCGCTGCGCTCCCCTTCGCCACTTGGCAAAGAAGTAGTTCTGGCAGGGGCAGGGCGGGTCTCAGATGAAACCACCGCAGGCGGAGCATCCTGCACCGAGGCCGCCTCTTTCATCGCAGCAGCGATCTCCCCCACACCCCATTCCCCACTCATTCCCTTCCGCACAATCTGATCGAACGGCGCAGGAAGGGGAAGGTCACGTGTCGCGGTTTCCATCGTCCTTTCCTGCGTTAGCGCCTGCAGCAGCATCACGGCGAAATCATGCACATCTCGTCTCTTCAGCTCCCGGCCTTCCTCACCCTCGGGAGCTTCCCGGATGCAGTCGCACCGCAGCTTCACAACCTCGCCCACGGCAAGTACATTGGCTGGCTCAACATGCTCGTGAACGAAGCCATGCGAGTGTAGCGACTCAAGCGCCGAGATGAGGCTGTTTGCAAGCTGCGTGGCTTCCGGAACCGTGAGGCGCTGCTGGATCACCACCTCGCCAAGATTGGCATCGGCCGGTTCCATCACGGCATAGAGCAGCGACGCATCATCCAGCATCACCTGGCCAAACTTCTCCAGCTTCAAAATATTGGGATGATCCAGCGTCGCAACTTCGCGCCAACGTGCCAGTATCTCGTCTTCGTCGAAGTGTGGCTCGATCAGGCGTACGATCCTTTGAACGCCGGTGCCGTTTAAGGTGAGGAAAAAAGCGCTGCGGCCCTCAGGCCGCAGGAGTTTAGTTAGCGGGAAGGCACCATCAATCGTTCTTCCCTCATATTCAGTCCATAGCTCCATATGTAGCTTCCAGTCCTGGGAATTTGTTCAAGGAAGAAATGCCACTGAGGGCAAGTAAAACAAGGAAGGTGTTGAAGGCACCACCCGCGCAGCCGCGCGTCTTTCAGAACAACCAGTCATTATCGTTCATTGCGCCCGTCGTCTCAATGGGACACCGTCAGTGTGCTTTGGAATTTTGCTGTTGAAATCAAATCCAAAAATCAAATTGCCCTCTCTCGAAGTGTTTTAGCCGCTGTTTTTCGCTGTGGGTAACACCTCATGCCCAGAAACTCCTTCCCTATCTACCTCTTCAATGCGACTATAGTGCAATCATCTACATTCAGAGGAAATGAATGCGCCGCCGTTCCTTGTTTAGCCCCATCGGCCTTTTTTTGTTTGTCGCTCTCCCATTCGTAACCGCTGCTGCTCAAGTTCCCACGCCAGTCTCTGTCCTCGGTCACAATCCGGGAGACGACTTCTACCTCGCCGACTACGACGACGCCATCCGCTACTTCCACGCGCTGGCCGCGAGTTCCGACCGTATCAAGATGTTCAAGGTCGGCAAGTCCACGCGCGGCGAAGAGTTCGAGATCGCGGTCATTTCCTCGCCCGAAAACCTTGCCCATCTCGACGAATACAAATCCATCGCTCGCAAACTGGCCGACTCCCGCAGTCTCACCGACGCACAGGCGCGCGAGCTGGCCCGCACCTCCAAGGTCATCGTCCACATCGACGGCGGACTCCACTCCGACGAGGTCGCTGGCGGCCAGCACTCCATCCAGCTGGCCTACAAGCTCGTCTCCGCACAGGGCGACCCGCAGATCGACGCCATTCTCAACAACGTCATCCTTGTGCTGTGGCCAACGATCAATCCCGACGGACAAAATATGGTTGCTGCATGGTATCGCCGCAACCTCGGGACATCCTTTGAAGTCAGCCCTATGCCCTGGCTTTATCAGGAATACGTCGGTCACGACAACAATCGCGACGGCTACATGCTCAACATGCTCGAGTCGCAGGTGGTCACGCGCACCGAGATCGAGTACAGCCCGGTTATCTTCTACTGCCAGCACCAGACCGCGCCCTTCCCTGCCCGCATCTGGATCCCGCCCTTTGCCGATCCCATCTCTTCCAACATCAGTCCCTACATGCGCAGTTGGCTGAATGTTGTCGGCACAAACATGTCCGCCGCTCTCCAGGAGCAGCATCTCCCCGGAGCCATCTCGCAAGCACAGTACGACAACTGGTACCCCGGCTTTCTCGACTTCACTCACGTCTTCCGCAACGAGATTTCGTTCTTTACCGAAACGGCGCTCTATCGCTACGCCACCCCGCGCTTCTACACCGTCAATGAGTTCCCCAAGCCATCGCAGGACCTGAAAGCCCTCACCCTCTACACTGACCCGTGGCAAGGCGGATGGTGGCACCTGGGTGACGCCGTCAAGTACATGGTCGCCGCTTCCATGTCCGTCCTCGATACGTCCGCGAAGTACCGGGAGCAGCTTCTCTACAACCGCTGGCAGGCAGCGCACGACAACATCGAACACTACAAGCACGCCGCGCCCTACGCCTACGTGTTGCCAAATCCACAGGCAGACACACCCGAAGCCGCGCTTCTTGCACAAAAGCTCCTTGATAACGGGATCGAAATCCACCGCGCCGCAAGAGCCTTCCGTACAAACGGCATCGATTACCCTGCCGGCTCATGGGTCGTTCTCATGGATCAGCCATTCTCCGGCCTCGTCAAAGAGCTATTCGAGGCCCAGCACTATCCGCAAGCCATCCTCGACGGCACCGCCAAGCCCGTCACTTTACCCTACGACGTCACGGGTTGGACACTCCCTATGCAGATGGGCGTCAGAGTCGATGCCGTCACCGATCCGGTCGGCGACGATCAGCGCTCCGCACTTGAGCTCGTCTCCAAAATCGATCCGCTCTCCGTGACCGTCGAAGGTTCGGGGCCCACGTACATCCTCAGCCATAAACCCGATGCCAGCTTCATGACCGTCAACGACATTCTTGCCGCCGGCGGCTCCGTCGCTTTCTCGCGCGACGAAGTCCAGACCGCTGAGGGCCATGAAACCGGAGCCTTCGTCGTCACCGGCATCGCCCGCGAAAAGCTGCTCTCGATCGCGCAGAAATACGGTGTCGGCGCCATCTCTGCTACGCGCGCCCCGCAGACTATCCCGATCCATAAGGCACGCATCGGACTCTATCGCCCCTGGGCGCCGTCCATCGATGAAGGCTGGACTCGCTGGATCCTCGAAAAATACGGCTTCGCACCCGAAAGCCTTTACAACGCCGGCGTGAAAGCCGGGAATCTCCGCGCCCGTTTCGACACCATCATTCTTCCCGATATGTCGAAGCATCAACTCACCGACGGCTTCAGCACCGGCATCGTTCCCAGCGAATATGCGGGTGGCATCGACACCGCCGGCGCCGATGCCCTTCGCCAGTTTGTCCGCGAAGGCGGCACACTCGTCGCTTTCAACCAGAGTTCTTCATCGGTGATCGATCTGTTTGGGCTGCCGGTTACCAATATCCTCGCCGACGTGAAGAGTGACCAGTTTTTCTGCTCAGGGGCACTTCTCCGCGTCGAGTTGAAAGACATCTCTCGCCCCAGCCTTTATGGATTGCCCTCTGACCCCATTGTCATGTTCGAACGCGGACCTGCCTTCGCCCCCAAGCCTGGCTTCACCGGCGCAATCCTCGCCAAATATCCCGCGGGAACCAACCCGCTCGAAAGCGGAGTCCTCCTGCATCCGGAAAAGATCGAGGGTCAGGACGCAGCAGTCGAAGCCGCCTACGGCAAAGGACACATTTTTCTTTATGGATTCAAGCCACAGTGGCGTGCACAATCTCACGGTACCTACAAGTTCTTCATGAACTCGCTCTACCGCTACGACGAGCCGCCGTTCAACGAAGTCTCCGTCGCCAAAGCAGCCCCATCAGACAAGAAGAAGCCCAAAGCTGCCAGCGACGATGACGATGATGACGAATTGAATAGATAGGACTCACACCGCACATACCGAGGAAGAACGCTGAGTCCTGAGCTCTGAGCCCTGCCTTCACTCTTCCGCGTGCGTGAGCGGAATCATCTCGCTGCCGGTACCCTCAACCGCGGCTCCATCAAGGCCGACGCTCAGTAGCGCTGACCCTGCCGACCCGGCACCCGCCGCCATCCTCTCTGAGACTAATCCCGGCCGCGCCTCCGTCATCGGATCGAACACTGCGGCGTGCTTGTCCGGATGGAACCGTCCGCCGCCGCCCAGGTAAACCACCGCGAGACCTGCCGTCACCACCGGATGCAGGATCGTAATCGGCACCACGTATCGCTTCGACTTCAGCAGAGCCTCAGCAACGCCATCGACCGGCGTACTACGCGGAATCGAACCGGGCACCTGCTCGATCACAAAGCTGGCGGTCTCGAGGTCCGATTGCTTCATCTCATATTTCACCAGTGACTTCGCCGCCTGCTTCGGTGTCATCAATCCTGCGTCGGCAATGAAATTCCTGTGCACCGAATGCGGATAGTAATAATTCAAAACATTTGACACAAAGTTCGCGCAGTTGTTGAAGAAAAAGTTGAAGTGGCTCTTGTTCTTCCGGTCGTTGAAGCCCGCCATCAGCGCATCGTCCTGATCCTTGCTCGTCTCAACCGCAAATCCGTAAATCTTGCGGTCGTACGCCGATCCCACAAGCTGGATCCACTCCCCGCCCGGAATTTCCTTCTTCGCATCGTCCGGAACAAGTGCCATCAGGTGCTCACGCCGATACCGGTCCCGCAGTCTCGTCTCCAGTCCCAGGTCCGCCGTCGCTGGAATCTTCGAGACATCATCCACCGCGTACAAATAAGGAATCAGCGGAATCGCCAGCCAATCGTAACCGTCAATGTGGTGATATCGGCTCAGAACCACGCCGTTCTCGCCGGGCAGGCACGGACGCAACTCTGTCGGCGACTCAGCGCAGACATCACTGAGATAAATCGCCGCGTGACCCGTTGGAGTCATCCCGCCAAAATGACCGAACGGCTCTTCCAGCAGCAACGCAGCTTCACGCGCATGGGCGCGGGCGCCGGCAAACATGGCAACCAGGCCCAGAAAAATCAACCGCCTCAAGCTTCGCCTTTCCATGCGCTGTTGTTCTTGCAAGATCGTCCTCATCTCCTTAAGATTCCGAATACACTGCGAACGCCGTATCCGCATCGCAGGCGACAACCTGAATAGACCCTAAGTTGCTGGAAACTATGCGCCGTCCCGGAAAGTTTTCTGTGCAAAAATCAGCGCATTTCGCGATCAGCGGCGCCGTTGCCGAGGAAAAACTTCTGGCAGCCGCACTCCCATATTGCACTCTTTGTTACGCTCAAATCAGATGCTGAACCGCTCATCCAGATTCGCGTCCAGATTCGCTCCTGGCCAGACACTGCTCATCGATGCCGATGACACGCTCTGGGAAAATAATATCTATTTTGAACGCGCGATTGCAGCCTTTATTTCCTATCTTGACCATCATGAATACACACGGGAAGAGGTTCGCGAAAAACTCAACGAGGTCGAACGCGAAAACACTCAGGCCCATGGTTACGGAGTCTCAAGCTTCCGCCGCGCTCTCGTTACCTGCTTCGAACGGCTTTCGCACGAACCCGTCACGCCGGAAAAGCACGAGCGCATCGTGAGTTTCGCTCAATCCATCGTCGATCAGGAGATCGAGTTTCTGCCCGGCGTTCTGGAAACGCTCCCGGCGCTGGCGGAGCGCCATCGTCTCATTCTCATGACCAAAGGCAATCCTTCCGAACAATCCAATAAGCTCTTGCGCTCCGGCCTCGGCAAGTACTTCAGCGCTGTTGAGATTCCCCACGAAAAGAGCCCCGAGGCATATCAAAACGTCTGCGCCCGGCATTCACTTACCTGCTACACCACCTGGATGATCGGTAACAGCCCGCGCTCTGACATCAACCCCGCGCTCGCCGCCGGTCTGCACGCCGTCTACATCCACCACCCCAACACATGGGTGCTCGAACACGAGGGCATCGCCTCAGCCCCTTCCGGTCAAACGCTGCTCCACCTCGAAAGCTTCGGTCATCTCGACCTGCATTTTTGAGGGATGACATATGGGCTCAGACCACTCCTTGGGGTTGAGTGGTTCACCTTGTGGGTTGCGCTGCATCTTGTTGCAAGCGATTTGTTTCCCCTTCTGCGCCGCATATGAGCCAAACGCTTCTGCACCGCTTCTTTGCTATACTTTTAGAGGACAATCACTCACCGAAGTGCGGAAGTGGTGAAATGGCAGACACACCATCTTGAGGGGGTGGCGCCGAGAGGCATGGGGGTTCAAGTCCCCCCTTCCGCACCAAAAATGTCCACCAATTTATTGAGGATTCCGCTCAGAAAAGCGACCGCATGATTTATCTGTTCACCGCCATTCACGTTGTTGTGTGCCTCTTCCTGATCGCCGTCATTCTTCTCCAGCAGGGCAAGAGCGCCGATCTCGCTGGAGCGTTCGGCGGCCAGGGCTCGCAGACCGCTTTCGGACCCCGCTCCGCGGCCAATCTGCTCACCCGCACCACCACCTGGTGCGCCATCATCTTCATGATCACATCGATCGGTCTGACCGTTCTGATGGCAAAGCACTCTGCGCATCAGCATTCCGTTCTTTCCGGAACCCCGACCACGCAGAGCAAGCCGGTCAAAAAGTAGTCTCCCGGATCATTCGGCTCATACAAAGGGCAGGCCTCAGCGCCTGCCTTTTTCACTGCCTTAAACAATCGCGGAATCTGGCAGAAACTACAGTAATTTCTTGCCAGTACTGATGGAGCGCAGGTTATGATTGGCTTCGCTTGCAATCGCGTGAGGGCACTCATCAATGAATATCCATCCGGAATCGCTTGAAACTCCCACTACTTTCTCACGCCGCAGATTTTTAGGCACTGCGTTGACGGGAACCGCGGCCAGCCTGCTGGCCGCCGCCTCAATGAACTTTCTCACCACCGAGCCCGCTCTCGCTCAGAGCAATCTCACGCCCGACGAAGCACTCAAGGCACTCCTCGACGGCAACCAGCGCTACATCGACAACCGCTTTAAGAGCTTCGACGAAGACAAGCAGATCCTCCGCGACCACACCGTTGACAAGCAGGAACCCTTCGCCGCCGTGCTCTCCTGCGCCGATTCGCGCGTGCCCGTCGAGATCATCTTCGATCAGAGCATCGGACACATCTTCGTCACCCGCGTCGCCGGCAACTTCATCACTCCCGAGATCATCGGCAGCCTCGAATACGGCGCGGCGGTGTTGGGAACGAAAATCATCCTGGTGATGGGCCATTCGAATTGCGGCGCTGTGAAAGCGACCATCCAGGGCAAGGCAGTCCCCGGCCAGATCAGCTCCTTCTTCCCTCACATTCAACCTGCGGTCGAACAGGCTGGCCCCGACCTCGTCGCTGCCACAAAAGCAAACGCGTCCATTCAGGCCGCGCTGCTCAGCAAGGCCTCAACGGTGCTCGCTCCGATGATCAAGGAAGGCAAGCTGAAGATCGTCGCGGGATACTACGATCTCGACACCGGGAAGGTAACGCTTGTGTGAGCGGGAACGGGGCAACCCCGCGCCGGATCGCATTTACTGCCCGGCGCCGCTGGCTCCAATAGACTCCTTCAACTCGCCTGCCACCTCTCCGGCGATGTCATCCTGGACCATCAGGAGGTCGTCGAGTGGCCGGTCATAGGTTTCAGACCAAATGACGTATCCATTCTCCGCGCGAACCAGCCGGGCGGCGATCCGCACCCGCTGGCCGGACTTGCGCACGCTCCCGTCGAGCACATAAGCCACCCCCAGCGACTTCGCAATATCGGCAACGGGTACCTGCTTGCCTTTGAAATAGAACGATGACGTGGCTGACGGCACGCGAAGACCCGGCACTTTGCTCAGCTTGTCAATCAATTCCTCGGTCATGCCATCGGCGAACTCCTCTTCCTTCATCCCTTCGGTGAGGTCGAGAAATGGCAGGACGGCGATAGACTTTTGCGACTGTGGAACGTCCGCCGCCGCCGCGCTGTGACCGATCCTTCCGCGGACGAAGAGCCCCCCGGCAAGCGCAAGACAAACCGCCACACCGGCAGCCAGCGCGAGGACAAACTTCCGCTGCGTTCGCGGCTTTTGCGGATGGCCGACGACTTCACTGGCCTGCCCGTTGTTTGATCTGGACGAAGGCTCTTCCCGGGGACTGACCGCTGCGACCATCCGATACCCCTGGCGCGGCACTGTCGCGATGTAACTCGGCTGCTTCGGGTCGTCGCCGAGCTGCCGCCGGAGCGACGCCACCGCCTGGTAGACCGAGTCGGGACTAACCGCAACTCCGGTCCATACCTGATCGAGCAGCTCATCGATGCTGACCACCTCGCCGGGATGTTCGGCAAGGCAGAGCAACAACCGCATCGTCCGAGCCTCCAGGCGTGCAGTCTCCCCGTTCCGCGAAATCTCTCCGGAAGCAGGATCGACGCGCCATGCGCCGATCCGAAGCGTCGTCCTGGCTGGGCGCTCCATAGGCCAACTTTCAGATGTATTCAGACCAATTCAGGCCGGGATCAGGACTTCCCGGTCTTCATCCGCCTATCGTAAACCCTCAATGCGACGCGCGTTCGAAGGTGCTACCGCACGCGCAGCAACTTCACAGCCGGCAAAGAGAGGATCGGATGACGTCAGATTCTGCGGTTTGGCCATTTGTTAAAAGAAGTGCTCTATTGGGAATTTCAGTGGGCGGCGTAGTTTCCGGCACGGTGGACATTCTGCAAGCGTGCATTCTCTTTGGATGGGATATTCCCCTCGCGATCGCCGGGGGTCTTATCGGTCCGAAAGCGGCTGAGCACGGAGGCACTGCCGCCTATCTTCTCGGGCTGCTGCTCCACTTCTTTATCGCTTTCTCAGCCACTGCGATCTACTACCTCGCCAGCCGCCGACTGTACTTTCTTATAGATCACGCGCTGGTGTGCGGCTTGTTTTACGGGGTCGCGGTCGAACTGGTCATGCGGCTCGTGGTCCTGCCGCTTTCCGCACTTCACGCGAGGGGACCATACGAGCTTCGCGACATGATTCAGGGATTGCTGGTGCACATGGTTACCGTCGGGCTGCCGATCGCCTTCAGCATCCGGTGGTTCGCCGACTATCCACGCTCATCGCCGGCGTCAAACCACGGCCGGAAAGAATCTACGACCCGGGGCCCTCACCAGAGATGATGAAGACCCTGCTTCTTTACTCACGCCGGGACCTTCTACTTAGTCGTCGTCATCGTCCTTGCGGATGCCGTGCGGATGCAGCAGCATCCACGGAACCGACTTCTTGCCCATCGCATCCTTCCACAGAATGACGTTCAGTTTGCGTGGGTCGGCGCGGTCTTCATGCGTAAAGTCCATACGGCTCGACTCTTTCGCCCCGGGAGCATGTTCGGTGTTAGTCGTGTAGATGAGGTTATTGGCGGCATTCGAGTAGTCCGCCGTGAAGCCCGGCTGATCCCCTGCTCCGGTGAACAGTGGCGCAATAAGCGGAGCGAAGGCGTCGTTGTTGTTCATTGGAGGAATGCCGAGAAGGTCCTCAATGGTACGCAATACGCTGACCGTGGTGTAGAAATTGTGATCGACCAGCGGCTTCGCCGACCGGGGAGAGTATTTGCTGATGACCAGCGCAACTGACCGATGCGCATCCACATGGTCTGCTCCGTCTTGTGCATCATCTTCGAGAATGAAGAAGACCGTGTCGTCCCAGAACGGGCTATTCGATACGGCGTCGACAGCGCGGCCGACAGCGAGATCGTTGTCAGCAACCGACGCCTTGGGTGTGGGCATTCCGGGCCGCGTTCCCGCGGTATGGTCATTGGGCAGGCGCAGCATCACGAATGCCGGCATTGTGTCGCGTCCCTGCAGGCGGTCACTCACCCAGACGTTGAAGTGAGTGAGGAATTCATTAACGCGAAGCTGATCGCGAAAGCTGAGATTGAAGTCGGGATAGTCCGGATCGAAGTGCGCCTCCAGTTCAGGCTTCGTGGCAACATTTCGATAAATGAGGGGAATCTTCCAGGGATATGGACTGTCTCCTCCGCCATAATTCGCCGGAATCTGCTGACCGTGCTCAATGAAGGCATGCTCGCAAAGCTGAGTCGGCTCAGGAGTGCCCTCGAGCGGAGATTTCTGCTTGGGAGCTTCGCCCGAGTCGTCGCAGAATTTAGTCGAAACGAACTCTCCGAAATGGTAGAGAGTCTTCCCCTGACGCCTCAGATCCGTCCA
>DATAQX010000025.1:0-6551 GCA_036264455.1 Silvibacterium sp.
GTCGTACCTGTACTAAGCGGACAGCGTTCAGGCCAATAGAAGGCCGTCCTCGTGGACTGCGAGCCGATCACTGCGTACTCGGAAATTTCTAGTTCATTAACAGCGAAGTATCCCTTCAGCGGACTGTGCGATTTGTATCGGCAGCGGCCAGGTCCTGCGTGAGTTTTCGGCAAGCGTGCATGATTTGAACAAAGGTAGGCTGGTATGTTGAGTTCGTCGCAGAAGGGGCTGACTAACTATGCCTTCGAAAGAAGTTCCAGTTCCCGATTCGATCACACAGTTACAGCAGCGGTTCGAGCAATTCCGCACGACTCGCACTCGGCGGACGAAGCTGCCGGAGGCGTTGTGGCAGGCGGCGGTGGAGCAGGCGCGACAGCATGGAGTAAACGTAGTTGCACATGCGCTGCGGCTGGACTACAGCGGGCTGAAGAAGCGGCTGAGCGGAACGTCGGTGCCGCGCGGACAGGTAACGCCGGCAGCCTTCGTGGAGCTAGTCGGCGCAAGCGGTGCACAGGCTAACGAATACATAATCGAATTCGAGTCTAATCCCAGTCCACGGATGCGGGTGCAGTGCAAGGGCGCGGCGCCGCCGGACTGGACGGCGCTGCTGCGCGCCTGGCGAGAAGTAGCGGGATGATTCAAATTACGGCGCAGATGCGGGTGCTGGTGGCGATCGAGCCGGTGGATGGACGCAAGGGGATCGACTCGCTGGCGCGGCTTTGTCAGGAAAAGCTGACCGAGGATCCTTTTTCTGGCTGTGTGTTCATCTTCAGGAGCCGCAGGGGAACAACGGTCCGATTGTTGACTTACGATGGCCAGGGGTATTGGCTGCTGATCAAGCGGTTGTCGCAGGGTTGTTTCCGCTGGTGGCCGGAAGCAGATGGCGGTCCGGCGTGTGCGCTGGAAGCCTGGCAAGCGCAGTTGCTGCTGGCCGCCGGGGATGCGTCGCGAGTGCGGGCGGCGCCGGTGTGGCGGCCGGTGGGCGCGCAGAAGCAGGGTTGCACAACCTGATTCGGCGTCAGGGAGGTTCGGGCTGCGAGGAAGAAGCCTTGCGCGGCGAGCAGAAGTGGTTAACCTGAGTCTGAAGCGCCGCCCGCATCCGATGAAGCCTGCGATCGAAGTTCTGGATATCCGTCCCGAGGAGCTCAATGCGCTGCTGGAGCACGCCCGTGCCGCACTTGGGGAAGAAGACTATCGCCAGCTGAAAGCGGTGGTGGAGGGGCTGAGCTATCTGACCGAGCTGATCGCCGACAAGGACACAACCATCCGCGATCTTCGCCAGTTGCTGTTCCCGCTGGTGACGGAGAAGACGCGGGAGATCCTGAAGCGAGCGGGTATCGAAGATGGCTTGACGCCAGCCGCTGCGGGGGATGAGAGCACCGCCAGTGAGGACAAGCAGAAGAAAGCGGGACATGGACGCAAGGGAGCCGAGGCGTACGTCGGCGCATCCCGGATTGAAGTCGCGCATGCGAGTCTGGAAAGAGGATCTCGGTGTCCGGCCTGCGAGCAGGGCAAGGTGTATGAGCAGCAGGAGCCGAAACAGTTGGTGCGGATCAGCGGCCAGGCTCCGCTTAGCGCAACGGTCTATGAACTCCAGCGTCTGCGCTGCAATCTGTGCGGCGAGGTGTTTACCGCGCAGGCTCCAGAGGGCGTGGGCGAGGAGAAGTACCACGACACTGCAGCGGCCATCATCGCGCAGATGAAGTACGGCAGCGGCATGGCCTTCCACCGCCTGGAACATCTGGAAATGAATCTGGGCATCCCGCTGCCGGCGGCCACGCAGTGGGAGATCGTGGAGGACGCTGCGGAACTGATCCGCCCGGCGTACGAGGAGCTGATCCGCGAGGCGGCGCAGGGTGAGGTACTACACAATGACGACACCAGCATGCGAGTGCTTCATCTGGCGCGTGAGCCGTCGGACGAGCGCACCGGGGTGTTCACCTCCGGCGTAGTATCGACTGCCGAGGGGCGCCGCATCGCGCTCTTCTTTACCGGACGGCAGCATGCCGGCGAGAACCTGGCAGATGTGCTGACACGGCGTGCGCCGAGCCTGCGTGTGCCCATCCAGATGTGCGATGCCTTATCGCGGAACACGCCCAAGCTGAGTGCGGGAGCAGAGATACTTCTAGCGAACTGCCTGGCGCATGGCCGGCGGCAGTTCGTAGAGATCACGGTGAACTTTCCTCAGGAATGCCGCTATGTGCTGGAGGCACTGGGCGGCGTGTACCGCAACGATGCCGTGGCGCGGGAGCAGAAGTTGTCACCGGAAGAGAGGCTTCGCTTCCATCAGGAGCACAGCCGCCCCGCCATGGACAAACTGCATGGCTGGATGCAGGCGCAACTGGCGGCGAAGAAAACAGAGCCCAACTCCGGGCTGGGAAAAGCTATCCAGTACATGCTGCGTCACTGGAAGGCGCTGACGCTGTTCCTGCGTTCGCCCGGCGCCCCGCTGGACAACAACCTATGTGAGCGGGCACTGAAGAAAGCCATCCTGAATCGCAAGAACTCGCTGTTTTATAAGACGCTGCACGGAGCTCAGGTGGGCGACTTGTACATGAGCCTGATCCATACCTGCGAGTTGAACGGCGCCAACCCCTTCGACTATCTGACCGAACTGCAGCGGCACCCGGAGAAGTTGCAACAAACCCCCGAGGCATGGATGCCGTGGAATTACCGTGACTCATCACTCCAGCACGCCAACACCGCCGCGTAACTTCTGAGTTACGGACTATCATGGCTCCATGCCGGGCCGGAAAGGATAGCTTGTGGCCATGCGCCGGGAGTATCAAAAAATGCCCGTAAACAGGGACTCCGCAAAGACCAAATTGCGAAAGATTTTTGGCCTCGCCAAGCAATGGATAAAACTAAACTCACTATGAAAGGGCGGCCTCCACGATCGCAGCCCGCATGGACAGATGTTAAGGCAAAGCTCGTCGGCTTGGACCAGAGGGGATTACTCGGCCTCATTCAGGATCTCTATACCGCCGACAAGGATAATCAGACGTTTCTTCACGCTCGCCTCGGGTTGGGTCAGGACGTTCTCAAGCCGTACAAAGAAGCGTTGGACCGCTGGCTGTGGCCGGATGTGTTGCACAACCAGAACACATCCGTCGCAAAGGCCAAACAGGCCATCTCTAGTTATCGAAAAGCTGTTGGCGAACCTGCAGGCCTCGCTGAGTTGATGGTCTACTACTGCGAGACTGCTGTCGGATTCTCCAGTGACATCGGCTTGCAAGATGAAGGCTTCTTCGATGCGCTGGTCCGGATGTTCGAACAGGCGCTCAAAGTCACTCTTCAGCTACCTCCGCGCGACCGCGACGCGAGGATCAGCCGGTTGGATCGCGTGCGTACTGTTAGCCACAATCTGGGCTACGGCGTGGGCGACGATATGGACTTCCTGCTTGCGAAATACACCAATACATGACCGCCATCAATGAGCACGTTGGCCCAATGCCGAAATACATCTTGCGACGTTACCAACCAGCCTCACAGTCTCAACCTTGGTGTACCTCCGAGCGTTGTATCCTGGGCAGGAGAATCCAAGCATGAACAGCACCCCAACAGAGTTCCACAAAGTCTGGATCGACCAATGCGTGGCAACCGAGAGTATCCGCGAGAGCTTCGGTTCGCAGAACGCACTGGATTATCTGATCGGCGAGAAACTTTTCTCCTTCCTGCATGCGGCCGAGCGCGACCCCCTGTTCGCCGCCGAAGTGCCCGCCTTCATCGGCGAGATCCAGCAACTGTTTACGGCCCAGGAGATTTGCGACTATCTCGATCAGCTCGAATGTAGGAGATATCTCGCTCCTCAAGAGGTTGAGCTCGAACCAGAACCCGACGAAGTCCTTGAAGAAGAGGAAGTCTGGTTGGAAAACCCTGTGATGGGCGCAGAGGAACTGCTCCGGTTCTCCCGTGTCCGTGAACTGCTTGTGGCGTAAACAATGACAAAGCCGAAACGTGATCCTATCCGGGAGAACCGCATCCATGAGGAAATCATCGTGGATGCCTATGGGCCCGAAGAGCAGTCAATGGGCTGGTACTACTATCTTGCAGATAAAATCCAGTTCCCGTTCCAGGCGCAGTGCATCGCTTCCAGGTCGACTTCGCCGCTTCGCAAAGGAGAGTCTATCGCAGTCCAACGTCTGGCGCCCGAAAACACATGCAGCAGTGACATGCTCGTGCTGATCCGCTGGCAGGGCAGAAACATGGCCATCCCGCTCTCACAGTTGAAGGCCGGCGGGGTGGATGAATCAACCAGACAAGCTATCGAAGACTGGCATTATTGGGTCGCCCAAGGGTACTGTTTCTGATCTACGCACGCCTGCCGAAAACTCACGACGCAAAGAAAAGCATCTGTGCCACTTGAAATTTCGATTCTACGTTTTAGCGCAGTCTTACCGCCGCCGCGCGGTGCGAACACAATCGTACTTTTGGGTCGATTGATATCCCCGTATACAGCTTTGAAGAATGGGGGTTCTATGAAGTAGTCTTGCAGCAACTCTTCTTCGTCCGCGTTCGTTGTTGCAAACGGATCTCGTTCGAAGCCAAGATTTTGGAGCAGATCAGTATATTTGAGGGTCACAGCCGAAATCATAGCAAATAAGGCGCTTTCGGGATTGCGTTGGGTGCGCCGAATCAATTTATTTCGTTTCTTAAAAACCGGGCGGACCCTTTCGAGTCCGCCCCTATTGGTTTTTGCGCGAAGCGCTTTTCGCCATAACGCGGAGTTATTCGGCGGCTAGTTCTTCTTGTTCGCCTTCCATGCGCATCTGCTCCAGTTCGCGCTCTTCGGCTTCGATGGCGGATGCCACTTCCTGCTGGACCTGGGCCGCCGCTTCTTCGAGCTCTGGGGAGAGCTGGACGTTGCGGTAGTACTCCATGCCGGTGCCGGCGGGGATGAGGCGGCCTACGATGACGTTCTCCTTGAGGCCACGGAGCGTGTCTATACTTCCATTGATGGAAGCCTCGGTCAACACGCGGGTGGTCTCCTGGAAGCTGGCGGCCGAGATGAAGCTGTCGGTCGAGAGCGACGCCTTGGTGATGCCGAGCAGGAGCGAACGGCCGATGGCAGGCTTGCCGCCGTTCATCAACACGCGCTGGTTCTCGGCGTTGAAGCGGAAGCGGTCGGTCTGCTGATCGATGAGGAAGGTGGTGTCGCCAACCTCTTCGATCTTGACCCAGCGAAGCATCTGACGAACGATGGTTTCGATGTGCTTGTCGGAGATGGTGACGCCCTGGAGCCGGTAGACCTCCTGGATTTCGTTGACGAGGTACTGCTGGAGAGCGCGCTCGCCGAGGACTTCCAGAATGTCGTGCGGGTTGCGGGGACCATCGATGAGCGCGTCACCGGCACGGAGGCGTTCGCCTTCCTGCACGTTGACGTAGACGCCGCGGGGAACGCTGTACTCTTCTTCCTGGCCGTTGTCGGCGGTGACGTAGACCTTGCGCTGGCCCTTGGAGACTTCGCCGAAGCGAACGACACCATCGATGCGGCTGATGATTGCCGGGTCGCGGGGCTTGCGGGCCTCGAAGAGTTCGACGACGCGGGGGAGACCGCCGGTGATGTCCTTGGTGCGCGTGGTTTCGCGCGGGATCTTGGCAAGGATGTCGCCGGGGAATACCTCGTCGCCATCGGCAACCATCAAGTGAGCGCGTGAAGGCATGAGGTAACGCTTGTTGCCCTGCGCGGACTTGATGATGATGGCGGGCTGCCGCTTCTCGTCGGAGGAGTCGGCAACGACGAGGCGGCTGAGGCCGGTGACTTCGTCGACTTCTTCGTTGAGGGTGACGCCTTCCTGCAGGTCCTTGAACTGAACGACGCCGGAGATTTCGGTGAGGAGAGAGAAGGTGTAGGGGTCCCACTCGCCGAGGCGGCTGCCCTGTGTGACCTTGGTTCCCTCTTCGACCTTGAGCTTGGCGCCGTAGACGATGGCGTAACGCTCTTTTTCGCGGCCCTTGTCATCGACAATGGCGATGGAGCCGTTGCGGTTCATCGCGACCAGGTCGCCCGATTTTGCGCGGACGGTGACGAGGTTGATGAAGCGCACGGTGCCGACGTTCTTGGCCTCAAGGTGCGAGGCGTCGGATACGCGCGATGCCGTTCCGCCGATGTGGAAGGTACGCATGGTGAGCTGGGTGCCCGGCTCGCCGATCGACTGCGCCGCGATGACGCCAACGGCTTCGCCCATCTCGACCATCTTGCCGGAGCCAAGGTTACGGCCGTAGCAGAGGATGCAGACGCCGCGCTTGGACTCGCAGGTGAGCACCGAGCGAATCTTGACGCGCTCGATACCGGCGGCCTGAACGGCGTTGGCGAGGTCTTCGTCGATCTCCTGATTGACGTCGACGATGGTCTTGCACTCGAAGTCCTTCAACTTCTCAAGCGAGACGCGGCCGATGATGCGGTCGCGCAGGGGCTCGATGGTCTCGCCGGCCTCGATGATGGGGGTGACGTAGATGCCTTCGACGGTGCCGCAGTCGTTGTGCGAGATGATGACATCCTGCGCAACGTCGACCAGACGGCGGGTGAGGTAACCCGAGTCGGCGGTCTT
>DATAQX010000027.1:0-6874 GCA_036264455.1 Silvibacterium sp.
AGCAAAGGTCTTCTCGTCCTGTACGGGGAGCACCGCCTGCTCGAACATCTTCCTGCCACTTTCCGCGCTTAGCCAGCAGCCTCGCGACTACCCTTCCTCAAATCTCTGGAGCGGGAGACGGGAATCGAACCCGCGACCAACAGCTTGGAAGGCTGTGACTCTACCACTGAGTTACTCCCGCCGGACGCTACAGGGCCGACAGCAAAGCCGTCGGCCTGAAACCACTCAAATTCTGGAGCTGATGACCGGGATTGAACCGGTGACCTCTCCCTTACCAAGGGAGTGCTCTACCAACTGAGCTACATCAGCCCTCTTAAAACTCCGCGGCAAGCCGCCGCCATCACTCTCTACCGCGACGGATTCTATCCGCCTGACGGGCGAACACCGTGCGCAATGCCAGACCACCCAAAATAATCAGTGGAACAAGTCTCAATTCAACCGGTCTACCATTGACGAGTACCTTGTCCGCATCCATCGTAAACCACACCAGCACCGCCAAAACACCATACAGCGCCAGAGCCACCCAGTACTTACGACTCAAGTCTGAACCGCTACTCTGAAGCCCTTCTATCCTGCGCTTCTGGGCGAAGTACTCAAAGCTACCGAGCTGCCACCATTTGCGCATTCCAGCCCTCAAACTTCTGGTGCACAGGGGAGGATTCGAACCTCCGTAGCTCCAAGGAGCGGCAGATTTACAGTCTGCTGCCATTAACCACTCGGCCACCTGTGCACACCTACTTGAGCGCTTGCAACCCTCTTCCGACCATCCACGAGACGCCCAAAGGCATTCCGGAGCCAATCTCCGGACATAAGAATCATGCCTGACTGAGGGATTTCTCTGCGGAGGTCGGCCGGCCACCTGCTCACGCCTGTCTTGCCCTGGAGAATCTGGAGCTGGCGAAGGGACTTGAACCCCCGACCGTCTGATTACAAATCAGATGCTCTACCAGCTGAGCTACGCCAGCCCAAAACAGCCCATACCCAACCTTACTCCGGGCACACGGACGCGCCTGCTGCAAGAGGGGTACAAGTCAGAATTTTAGCACGGTAGAAAGGCCGCCGCAATGGAGCGGCGGCCAGCCGCTGAGCCTGTTCCCGATTTGGCTGTATTCACCCCCGAACAGATCGCTCTGAGTATGATGGACCGATGAAAAATCTTACCCGTCGCGATCTTTGCTCTGCTCTTCCGGCACTCGCTTTGCTCGGCATCGCATTCCCAGACAATACCCTCGCCGCCGCACAGACAGCGCCCCCATCGCTGCCCACCCAGTCGACAACCTTCTCATTCGATAAGCTGCCCGTGACTCGCTCACCCAACGGAGCAGCCACGCGCCCGGTCCTGAAGGGAACCCTGCCGACCGGAGAGACCATCGAACTGCATGAAACCACGCTCATGCCCGGGCAGATGCCGCATCCTGCTCATAAACATGTGCATACCGAGCTGATGCTTATCCGCGAAGGCACGGTCGAGTTCATCATGCCCGATAAAAACGGGGTCGACAAATCCGAGCAGATCGGTCCGGGCGGCGTCGCCTTTGCCGCTTCGAACACAATGCATGGACTGAAGAATGTCGGCACCATCCCGGCGAATTATTTCGTGATCGCGATCGGTGTTCAACCGGCACAGGGCTGATGGCTGAGAATTCCCCGACCACGCAGTCTCTCCTAAAGTAACCGTTCGCAAATTCGCACGCCTGTGCTGTAATGCGCACAAAGGACCCTGTAGCGTGAAACTTCTTGCAAAATTCAATCTCCTGCTCATTCTTGTTTTCGGTATTGGACTGGTGCTCATCGCGATCAATGCACGTAGCTTCCTCCTGGACGATGCGAAGAAAGAAGTACTAAAACAGGCAGAGCTGATGGCCGCCAGCTCCAAGGCCACGCGCGACTATACGGACGAGGAAATAAGCCCAATTCTCGAAAACACGCCCGAGCACAAGAACGAGTTTCTGCCGCAGACCATCCCCTTCTATGCGGCGACCGTCACGTTTAACCGGCTGCGGAAGACCTTTCCCGACTACACCTACAAGGAAGCGACCCTGAATCCGACCAACCTCGTGGACCGCGCCACGGATTGGGAGGCTGACATCATCAACCATTTCCGTAATAATCCCGGCGACAAGCAGGTGATTGGCGAGCGAGACAGCGCCGTGGGCCAGACCCTGTACCTGGCGCGGCCCATTCCCGTCGAGACAGGATGCCTCACCTGCCACAGCGAGCCGAGCGTGGCTCCGAAGGCTATGGTGAAGCGCTATGGCTCACAAAATGGCTTTGGCTGGCACCCGACTGAGATCGTCGCGGCGCAGGTGATCTCCGTTCCAATGTCAGTAGCGGTCAAGATGGCCAACGACGGGTTGCGTAACCTGCTCATTACGCTGGGGACGATCTTTTTCGCGGCCATTGCCATAATCGATCTCGGGATGTACTTCATCGTGATACAGCCGCTGCGCCGGGTCAGCCAGTCAGCCGACCGCATCTCGACCGGAGAGATCGATCTGCCGCCGCTGCCAGTGCGCGGCAAGGACGAGATAGCCCAGGTGACCACCTCTTTCAATCGCATGCACACCAGCCTGAAGAAGGCCATGGAGATGCTGAATAACTAGGGCCTGTTAATGGCCTTAGCTGCGCTTCGATTGCAAAAAGCGCTGCCGGTCGGCTTCCGACGGGATGTGCGTCGCGGCCTCTTTATAGAGCTGATCGAGATCGGAGCAGTTGGCGGCCAGCTTGCGTACAAGGACGCTAGCAATTGGTCCGATATAGACAGCCAGCTTCTTGGTGATGTCGCCTACAGGTAAATTCTGCGGCGACGATTTTAAGGGCTGGCTGCTAATGTCCGGCTGACTGCGCTGGCCCGAGCTGCCCGGAATCCGCAACTGCGTGGTGGCCAGCGAATAGATATCATCCATCCCCACTGCGGGAATGGCAGAAAGAGCGGCCAGAAAGTCCTGCGCGCTGGCGAACCTGTCCTCGGGTTTCTTCTCCAGCGCTTTGAGAATGGCATTCGAAAGCGCAGCCGGCAGGCGCGGGTTCAACACATTAGGAGCCTCTGGCTTGTCGACCAGGTGTGCACGCATGATTTCGAAATTGCTTGTGCCGCCCACAGGCAGCCGTCCTGTGAAGACCTCATAGAGTGTTACGCCGACTGCGTACAGGTCCGACCGGACTGTCGCCTTGTCACCGGAAATCTGCTCTGGAGACATGTAGCTGATGGACCCGACAATGAAGCCGGGGGCGGTCAGGTCCGACGAGCGGTCGCTGATAGCGATGCCGAAGTCGAGCAGCTTGATCTCGTCTTCGGCGGTAATCATAATGTTCGTCGGCTTGATGTCGCGGTGCACCACGCTCCGCGCATGAGCATAGTCGAGGGCCGAGAGAATCTGCCGGGCATATCGCAGTACGTTGGGAACGGAGAGCAGCGTGCGTGTGCTCTTCGCGCGCAACGTCTCGCCGGAGACCAGCTCCATCACCATGATGAGCTGTCCATCGTGATAGAAGGCGTTGTGCAGCGAGGCGATATTGGGATGACTGAGCGCCCCCAGCATCTGGATCTCGCGGCGGAAGCGCTCGCCCATCTCCGCCGCTGCGCGCTGGTCGGGAAGCAGGACCTTCATCGCCTCGGCGCGCTGGGAGATGGCGTGCCGCACCTCATAAACCTCGCCCAGTCCACCCGTGCCCAGCACACGAACGACTTCATAGTCGCCGACTCGTTGTCCCGCTTCGAATGCCATAGATCGTTAGGATCATTCTGCGGTAAGAGCGAACCATTCAGCAAATTCCGGGCATTTTCGGATACAGGCGGGCCGTCTGAGCGGACTCTTCAAATGCGCTTCTCGACACGCACGGGCAGGATCGAATGCGGCACAGAGTTTGATACCACGTGTTTCCACTCCACCTGAAATCGACCGGAATAACCGAAGAGCTTCCCCCAGGTCCGATTCGATGCGCTCACCTCGATTCGGAAGCATTTCTTCTCGTCGTCGTACCACTCGCAGACATCGGCAATTCCCGAGAAGAGGAGCGGGAATGAGAACGCAATCGGACCCTCATAGAAACGCTGCGCGCCAGAACGGAGGTGAAGGCCACCATTGGGAGCAACATTGATTTCCAGATCGACGGCCAAATGTTGATGCGTCCCAAGATAGTCCACGATGCAACCCCGCTCTTCGCTGTAAACCATGTATGCATCGAATCGACGTACTTTTTTGGCGGCGAAGGTACGCACCCAGGTCACAGTCTCACGGCCGAGAGCATCGCGATAGGCATAATTTTGAATGGTGAATGGAACGTCCCGCCCGTGTTCCGGAAACATAATGCTGCGCCAGGTTCCCACGTAAAGAAACGGCAAGGTGTACGGAGCGCCGTGCCAGATCCGGTCCATGGTTCCAGTACCGATGGCAGCTGTGCCGCCTTCCGAGGTGAGCGAAAAGCGCCGTTGAACCTCGGGATGCAGTTTGGAGAAATCGGAGCCAAGAGCACGCTGATAAATGGACGTCATCCTTGCTCCTTGGGAGGGGTACGCCGACAGGTGCGAGAGGATGGGAGCCTTCTTGACGCAATCCAACCAACTATCGAAAGCGCGATAATGGCGAGGTTCAGGCTCACAGGGTTGAATGCGGCTTTGAGGTAAAGAGGAGAATTAACAGCAACGGCGACCGTTGCGAAAACCATCAGGGCGACATTCGCGACGAGGACCGCTCTCCGGTTCCACGCGTACAGGATCAAAAAACCGATCAGGACCTCCAGCACTCCAATCCACGGAAGAAAAGCCAGGGGCACTCCTGCCTGTGCCAGCATTGTTTGTTCATCGATTTGTCGGTAGACAAGTTTAGGTATCAGACCGTGCCATATCCAAATGGCCGCAATTGCGAGTCGAGCTGTCGCATGGATGAGCGAAAACGCGAGTGAAGATTCTGGTGGCTGACCCTCCTCCGCCCACAGTCGTAGTCGGTCGAAGCTCCAAGCCGTGGCCCATCCCATCAAGGGCCGAAAGACAAGACGGTCCGCCAGACGCCCAGCAGCTCCGAAACGCACTGAGTAGTCGTACCATGTGAAGAAGCGCAAACCCTCTGGTGTAGGCACGTATCGCCAATATCCGGATCCTTCACGGATTAGTGATTTCGGATCGGCGGAGGCAAACCTGAGGGAAGAGGTTGTATCGCCGTTTGCAGAAGCGCGTTCACCCACACTTTGCCCGGTGCCCTCGATACTGAGGCCAAACCCGATACGGGTTTCGTAGAGGAAATGCTGTGGCTCCGCTGCACTCGCTCTTGGGAGGTAATCAATTCGACTAAACCGGAGGTCCCAGCGCTGGTGTAGAGCCGGCTCCTGCGTAAGACGCCAAATATGGTCCAACTCGTCGTGGATGATTATTTCGACATATATCCCGGGTGAGCCATTCACGGGAAGAGCTTAACAGAACACCTAAGCCGAGAACGGAGCTATGTGAACACATCGCAGAAACGGCAATCGCGGTGACGCCGGCCATGGAAGTTCAACTGACCTGCTACCCGTATTCCGGGTGGTGGGTGCATTCGATCCCGCGAGGGCGACCTATCAGAATTGCGATATTGCGATTTCCGTCAGTTTCGATATTTCGTAATATCGCGTGACAATATGCTGGATATGCCGTCTCACTGCTAACTGAGGTGGAAGCCATGCAGACCTTGCTGCGGGATCTTCGCTACGCGCTGCGCCAGTTACGGAAATCTCCTGGATTCACGTTCACAGCCGTCTTGACGCTCGCTCTCGGGGTTGGGGCGAACACGGCTATTTTCAGTGTCGTCTACCGGCTGCTGCTCGAGTCCCTCCCGTTCCAGGACGCGGCGCGCCTCGTGAATATTTTGGAGGTTCACCCGCAAGTGCCGGGAGGTATCGTGGCGACCTATCCCGATTACCAGGATTGGAGAACCCAGCAAAAGAGTTTTGAACAAATTGCAGCCTATTCCACTCTGAATCCGAACACCGTTTCACTTGTGACGAACGGTCATTCCGAGCAGGTGCACAGAGTTCTTGCCTCCGGCAATTTTTTCTCGCTGCTCGGAGTCTCTCCTCAGGCTGGCCGTCTGCTCGGTGAACAAGAGGACAAACCGGGGAGCAATCATGTCGCAGTGCTGAGCGCAGAGGCATGGCAGCGCTATTTCGGCAGAGACCCAGGGGCTGTGGGACGCAATGTTGATCTCAATGGAACCACCTTTACCGTCATCGGAGTATTACCGCCGGGCGCTGCCTTCCCTGCTGAGGGCGAAGTCTGGCTGCCGCTCTCGCTGCTGGATCAACCCACGCAGGCTTCCCGCGTCTGGCACTCCGTCAACGTCCTGGGACGTCTGCGTCCCGGCGTCGAATTGGCTGAAGCTAAAGCAGACATGCAGACCATCGCTGCTCGCATAGCTGGAGCGTATCCAGCGACAAATCGCAATGTCAGCGTGCTGCTCGCGCCGCTGCGCGAGCAACTGGTTGGAACCCTGCGTCCCGCCGTTCTCAGTCTCATGGGATCGGTCCTTCTGGTACTGCTGATCGCCTGTGCGAATGTCGCCAGCCTTCTCATGGTGCGAGCGACGGCAAATCGTCGGGAGGCAGCTGTTCGTCAGGCGCTAGGAGCTGACCGCATTCGACTCTTTTCGCAATTCCTCGCTCAGACGCTGATTCTCTGTCTGCTGGGAGGCGCACTCGGAACAATTCTCGCCGCTTTGGCATTACCGCTGTTACGCCTCGCTCTTTCCCATACAGCAGGTGTCGATCTATCGATGGTTCAATCCATCCGCCTCAGCGTTCCGGTGCTGCTGTTCACGCTCGGCACGTGCACACTTACCGCCATTCTGTTTGGGCTGCTGCCCGTGGCGAAGACTGTAAACAGCCTGGCAGAGGCTCTCCGCCC
>DATAQX010000257.1:0-3444 GCA_036264455.1 Silvibacterium sp.
TCCAGGCCGGGTCAAACTCGATCGTTCCGAATAACTTCGTTACTTCTGCCTGCTTGTGCCGCCGGATATATTCATCGAGCGCTGCCGTGACAGCGGCCTTCTTGGTTTTGTGATGGCCAAGGTTTCGCGCTTCTTCAATTAGCTTGTCGTCAATCGCGAGGTTTGTTGGCATATACTGTGTAAGATATCACACTTTTTAATGTGTGACAGAGAACCGCAAGCGGAGTCCAATAAGCCACGAATCATAGACTGGCCTCGGTGGCTTGCCCCGACGCCAGTCCTTAACTCCTTTTTAATCAATCTAAGGTCCCTCAAAAATCGATAGATAAGCCTCAGGACAGAATCTGTCCTCTATAGTGCAGAGCTTCATCCCATCTCTGCCCTGCCATTGTTATGCTGATCGCGTCCCAAAGGAGGGATCCATGACCGTCGCCGAAAAGACCACCGAAAAAACCGTCGCCGAAAAGATGCTGACCGAGTTCGATACGGAGTATGACAACACGCGCAAGTTTCTGGCTCTCGTTCCCGATGACAAGCTGACCTGGAAGCCTCACGAAAAGTCGATGGAGCTAGGCCGCCTCGCCTGGCACCTTTCCGACTTTCCAAGCTGGTGCGCGGATACTCTAAAGGATGATGTGCTAAAGTTCACCACCGCAGATGGCGAAAAGATGAAGAAGGATTGGCACGGCAAAACCCATGAACAGATGCTGGCTCGCTTCGATACAGACCTGAAGGATGCCCGCGCCGCACTGGCCGCCATCACCGACGATGCCTGGGCCACGCACTGGAAGTTCGAGTGGGACGGTCAACCAATCATCGACGAGCCGCGAATCGACGTGTATCGAAAGTGGGTGATCAACCACATGATCCATCACCGCGCCCAGTTGGGTGTTTACCTGCGCCTGAACGGGGTTCCGATCCCCGGCTGCTATGGTCCTTCAGCCGACGAAGGCTGATCCGCCCCGATAGTCTGACAGTTACCATGGGGCATGGTCCCGGCAAAGTTTCCCCCGCTTTACCCGATTCTCGACGCCGTCTTCCTGCCGGTCGACCCGGTCCAGAGAAATGAGACTCTGATCGAACTCGTTACGGGCCTGGCCGAGGCAGGCGTCGCGATCCTGCAGTACAGAAACAAGCAGGGAAGCGACGTGGAGATTCTGCGGGATGCTGGAACCATACGCATGGCGGCTACGCCAAACCTCAGATTGATCCTCAACGACTTTCCTCATCTCGTAACTGAGGCTGGTTTCGACGGCGTACACGTAGGGCAGCAGGATATGACTCCGAGAGAAGCGCGCAGACTCGTGGGGACCGAACGGATTGTCGGCATCTCGACGCACAACGAGGCGCAGCTTCGCGCCGCCGATCTCGAGCCGGTTGATTACATCGCCATAGGCCCGGTCTTCGCAACGTCCTCAAAGCAAAATCCAGACCCGGTCGTCGGCATCGAGGGAGTACGTCTGGCGCGCCATCTGACGAGCAAACCGGTTGTCGCTATTGGCGGCATCACGCTGCAAAACGCACCTCAGGTTTGGGGAAGCGGCGCCGATTCCATTGCTGTCATTTCGGCGATTTTCTCAACCGGTGTTGATACGGCGAAATCCGCCGGAGACTTTCTACGCCTTTTCCAGCAAAAGGTCGAAGTGCGTCTTCATGGTTGAGGAAGCGGGCTTGCCATGCTTCCCAGCGCGACATTAGAGTGAAGCCAATAAGGTCAGGAAATTCATTCCAATCGAGGGAGCTGAGATGCGAAGCCTGAATGGCAAGTTGAGCCCATCGTCCGGTTTGGTTTCGGCCTTGATTCTACTGTTCATGTTCACCGGTCTGGCTTCCGCGCAGACGTCCACTTCTCCGACGCAACAGAACGTAGCGCCCGCGACAACGCCCACGCAGACGCCCGAGCACAAAGTAGACGGCACGACAGCGCAAAAAGCAGCGGCGAACGAGGTGACGCCAAGCGACGAAGCACGTCAGGCGCAACTGGTAGCCGACACTGACAAGCTGTTTCAGCTGGCCCAGGAACTTCAGACCGAAGTGGCGAAAACCGGCAAAGATACTCTATCGATTGCAGTGATCAAGAAGGCGGCAGAAGTCGAGAAGTTGGCCAGGAGTTTGAAAGAAAGAATGAGGAGCCAGTAAGTAGCGGAGTCCTTCCGTCGCGGACCCATTGCAGGTCCACTGATCTGCTGCGATTGATTCGCGAGGCGCTCTCTCGTTCAACCAGCACACAGCGAATCTCCAGCAATCTTCACAATCGTCTTGTAGATCGCTATGGCATAACCGGAGGTTTTCCGGTAGAACAAACTGAAACGTGTCCATCAGTATTGAAACCACTCAATCCTCCGCGCCCTCTACCGGTACGCACCTGGTGCAGGGTCTTGGCCTTTTCAGCGCGACAGCCATAGTTGTCGGGTCGATGATCGGCTCGGGCATTTTTATCGTGCCCGCCGATATCAGCCGCATGGTTGGTTCGCCCGCGCTATTGATTGCTGCATGGCTAGTGACGGCGGCCATGACCATCATCGGCGCCTTAAGCTACGGAGAACTCGCGGCCATGATGCCGCGAGCCGGTGGCCAGTATGTGTATCTGCGCGAAGCCCTGGGCCCCATGTGGGGCTTTCTTTATGGCTGGACCCTGTTCCTCGTCATCCAATGCGGCACGATTGCGGCCGTCGCCGTGGCCTTCGGAAAATTCCTGGGTGTCTTCGCTCCCAGCGTCTCTGCGTCAAATTGGCTTTGGCACATCGGCCATGTTCCTGCCTGGCATGTGGGACCCATGGTGCTGGGGAATATGGATATCGGCCTGAACACCGCCAATCTGGCGGGCATCATCGTTGTGGTTTTGTTGACCGTAGTCAACATTTTTGGCGTACGGTTAGGTGCCCTGGTCCAGAACGTCTTCACGACGGCGAAGACCGCCGCTCTGCTCGGCCTGGTGATTTTTGGATTCCTGCTCGGGCGCAATCCAGACGCCATACACGCGAACTTCGGCGCTAATTTCTGGCAAGGAGCATCCTTCTCGACCCTCCATGCGGTGGAGGTAGGCGTCGGCGGCTCGATTGCAATGGTGGGGCTGTTCACCATCCTTGCCGTGGTACAGACCGGCTCGCTCTTCTCCGCGGACGCATGGAATAACGTGACTTTTACCGCCGGCGAGGTGCGCAATCCGCGGCGGAACCTGCCATTGTCTTTGGTACTGGGCACCGGGCTGGTGCTTACTCTCTACATTCTGGCGAACTTTGTGTACCTGATGGCGCTGCCTCTGTATGGCGATCCTCATGGAACGACCATCTTAGCGCGCGGCATTCAGTATGCATCCGAGGATCGCGTAGCGACCGCGGTGCTGGAGCAGATTTTCTCCGCGCGCGGAGCGTACCTGATGGCCGCGGCCATCCTCATCTCCACGTTCGGCTGTGTCAACGGACTGACGCTGGCCGGGGCGCG
>DATAQX010000262.1:0-5573 GCA_036264455.1 Silvibacterium sp.
CGCCGCACATTCCATCAAAGCTTTCCTGTTCGATGTGAATCCGGGCAGTCCGGCCATCTTCATCTCTGCCATCTTGATTTTGGCTCTGTCAGGTTTTGTGGCTGCCATGCTGCCCGCGCGCCGTGCCGTATCGATCGAACCCATGCAGGCCCTTCGGTCGGAATAGGAGGCTTTCATGAATTGGCTCACGCGTCTCTTCCGCCGCCGCGATCTCTACTACGATCTCGCCGAGGAGATGCGCGAGCATCTTGAAGAGAAGACCGAACAGTTCATGCGTGCCGGCCTGCCGCGCGAAGAGGCGGAACACGCTGCGCGCCGCGCCTTCGGCAACGCGACCTTAATCGAGGAACATGGCCGCGAAGTATGGCAATGGCCGAGGCTGGAGTCGATCTGGACGGATGCGAAATTCGCGCTGCGGCAGTTCGGGAAATCTCCCGGATTCACCGTTACAGCCATTCTCACTCTCGCCCTTGGCATTGGATTTAACGCCGCTATCTTTGGCCTTCTGCAGGCAGTACTGCTTCGCCCGCTGCCATATCTCAACCCGGATCAGCTTGTACGCGTCACCCAATACGCGCCGCGAACTGCAGAGGAAACCATTCCGGAAGCGACCTATCTCACCTGGCGACAACACAACCGCGCCTTTGCGGGAATGGCCGCTTTCGACGATCATCGATGCGACGGAAACATAGCCTTCGGCTCCCAGCCCAGGCGCCTTGATCGGTGTGCCGTTGTCAGCGCAAACTTCTTCTCCTTACTCGGGATCCAACCAGCGCTGGGACGTGAATTCCTGACTGGCGAAGACAGCCCTGCGAAGGCGCGGACAATGGTTCTCGGCCATTCCTTCTGGCAGGAACATTTCGGCGCGGATCCTCACGTAATCGGCCGGTCCCTCACCCTCGACGGCGAAACCTACACAGTGATTGGCGTTCTCCCCTCCGGTTATCTACATCCCGGAAGTTTGCAACCGGATGCCTTTGTCCCGATGATCTTCCCGAATGGCTTTGATCAGGAACTGCGCGGTGACCAAAGCGTGAGCGTAATTGGGAGGCTCCAGCAGCCCTTCACGCCGGCGCAGGCAGCCTCAGACCTTTTACCTGTCAGTGCGGCTGTCCAGCGTCTCATGCCCGATCCACTGCGTCGTCAACTTTCCGGCGCCGTTGTGCGGGTGACTCCTATTCATGAAGCGCTGGCTGGAAATGCCCGCCCTGCCCTGCTGGTTTTGAGCGGTGCGACCGCTCTTGTACTGCTCATTGCCTGTGCGAACGTCGCCAGTCTGCTGCTCGTCCGCTCTGTAAACCGGCAGAGAGAGCTCGCTCTGCGCCGTACGCTCGGTGCCGGCGGGCTTCGGCTGGCGCGCCAGTTGCTCACTGAAGGCATCCTGCTCAGCAGTCTCGGCGGAGCCGCAGGCGTGTTTGTCGCCTTTGGAGTGGTGCGACTGGTCGGCATTCTGCGCCCGGCCGATCTTCCTCTGGCTGGGTCGTTCCAATTGAATGGCTCACTGGTTCTGCTTGCGTTCGGTCTTGCTGCAACGTCGGGGATTCTCGTGAGCCTTGCGCCTGCAGTATTTAGCTACCGGCTTCCACTTGGCGTCTCGCTCAATGCCGAGACAGCGCGCGTTACACCCGGAGCCGGAAGCGAGCGCTTACGCAGCCTCTTCGTAACTTCGGAAATTGCCCTCGCCCTGATCCTGCTGGTTGGAGCGGGGCTTCTGCTCCGCAGCCTGGGTCATTTATTGGCTGTCGATCCGGGTTTTGAACCGCGTCACGCGCTCACGGTACAAGTGACACTCACCCAAAGCCGGTATCCGACGAAAGAAGCGCGGCGAAACTTTTTCGAGCAACTGCTCGCGAAGATTCAGACCCTTCCTGGCGTAAAGTATGCCGGTGGCACGACCGACCTGCCCTTCTACTATGACTTCTCGACCCACTCCGATGTGACAATTCAAGGCTCGGCCGCCGCGAACGCAGAGCCGGTTCCCTTCATCCCGGTCTCGGCGGTCAGTCCGGGCTATTTTCGGGCGATGGGCATTCCTCTCGTGACGGGCCGCTTTTTCACCGATCAAGACCGCGGCGGCTCCGAACCCGTTGTGATCGTCAATAAGCGCTTTGCGGAACAGTATCTACGCGGGACGCAGGCCACTGGCACGACGCTTCGGTTCCAGCCGGGCCAGGAGCAGCCCGCGCGCGACTTCACTCTGGTGGGAATCGTCGGCGATACCAGATTCGCCGGACTGGATAGCACAGTCATCCCCGAGGTGATGGTGCCCTTCCTTGAATTCCCGGATTCCGCCATCACGCTTGCTGTCCGCACCGGCAATGAACCGCAAACCCTCGTGCCCGCTATCCGACGCGCCGTCCAGAGCCTCGACAAGGACCAACCTATCTATCACATCGCAACCATGCAGGAGCGGGTTGACTCCTCCAACAGTCCGCGCCGTTTCGATGCGTGGCTGCTTGGCATCTTTGCGGCTCTGGCGCTGGGCCTCGCCGCGGTCGGCCTCTACGGAGTCATGTCCCATGCAGTCGCGAATCGCACTCGCGAAATCGGAATCCGCATCGCACTCGGTGCAAATCCGCTGGACGTGGTTTGGCTGGTTCTCGGCCAGGGAACAAGACTTGCCCTGGTCGGCATCGCCTTCGGTCTTGCCGGATCACTCGCCCTCGCCGGGTTGCTGCGAAGCCTGATCTTTGGGATAGCTCCCACAGATCCTGTTACCTACACAGGAGCAGCAATATTTCTGACTGCCGTGGCGCTTGTCGCCTGTGGCTTGCCCGCCATTCGCGCCGCCTCTATCGACCCCATGAAGGCCTTGCGCGCCGAATAGAGCCGCTCGACCTACTGCGTCACCGCAAAAGTAGCATGGAGAGCAGCGCTGGAATCCGGACCGACCCATACGTCGAAGTCCGAGGGTTCCTGCACCCACTCTTTCTTCGCCGTGCTCCAGTAGCGAAGCTCCTCGGGAGTGAGCGGGAAGTGCACGGTTGTCTTCTGGTGCGCTGGCAGGGTAATGCGCGAAAAGCCCTTAAGCTCGCGTACGGGGCGCGATGTGCTGCCATAGCGCTGGTGAATGTAGAGCTGCGGGACTTCGTCGGCGGTGGTGTCACCCATGTTCTCGATCTCGGCGGTAACTTCGAACGATTGGCCGACGCGAACCGAAGGCTGGCTGACCTTCACATTCGAGAAGCGGAAACTCGAGTAGCTGAGGCCATAGCCGAAGGGATAGAGCGGCGTGCTCTCCTCATTCCAGTAGCGCCTGCCTTGGTTCTCCGGCTGCATGGTGGTGTTGTGGGCGTAATTAATGGGCACCTGCCCCACATCGCGGGGCCATGCAAACGGCAGCTTGCCGCCGGGAACGGCATCTCCGAAAAGCAGGTTGGCGACGGCGTTGCCGCCCTGCGTGCCGGGGTACCAGACATCGAGGATGGCGGGAACACGCGTGGAGGCCCAGGTGATATCGAGAGGCCGACCGTTCATCAACACTAGCGCAACCGGCTTGCCGGTGGCCACCACGGCTTCAAGGAGCTGCTGCTGCTGGCCGGGCAGATCGAGCGAATCACGAGAGGCAGCTTCACCTGACATATTCTGCGCTTCGCCCAGGACGAGGATCGTGAGGTCGGAGTCGCGGGCCAGGCTGACGGCCTTCTGCATCTCCTGCGCAGCCTGATCGGCAGTCCATGAAACGATGGGCGCCAGGTTAAAAATCTGATCAAAGAAGGAAGGAAACTTGCGCACCAGCTGTGCACCGGGCGTATAGCCGATCCTGGTGGAGGCATCTACTTTGCTGCGCAGGCCGCTGAGCACGGTTGCGGTCTCCCCGAGATCCTGCTGAAAGGCCCAGGAGCCGAGCGTGTCGAGCTGTGAGTCGGCGAGAGGACCGATGACGGCGATTGAGCGATAAGCGCCCGGCTTGAGCGGGAGAAGATGGCCTTCGTTGCGGAGCAGGACGGCTGTGCGCTCCGCGGCGAGGCGGGAAGCGACGCGGTGTTCAGGCGTGGCGAGGATCTCCCGAGAATGTGCCTCATCGACATAGGGGTGCTCAAAAAGGCCGAGACGTACTTTTGCTGCGAGCACGCGGCTGGCAGCAGTGTCGATCTGCTGCATGGTGACCTTGCCGCTGGCTACGGCGGCAGCAAGCGATTGCGAGTAGGCAGTGGGGCCGAGAGACATTTCCATATCGACACCGGCGGTGAGCGCGAGAACGGCCGCATCAGAAAGATCCTTGGCGAAGCCGTGGGTCTTCAGATTCTTCACTGCGTCGGCGTCGCTGACGACAAATCCATTGAAGCCCCAGTCTTCGCGCAGCACATCATGAAGCAGCCAGCGGTTGCCGGTGGCCGGCACGTCATTCAAATCCATGTAGGCGGACATGGCCGATCCCACTCCCGCCTTTACCGCGGCGTGAAAAGGCGGCAGGTAGACGTTCCACATCTGGTCTTCGGGGATATAGGAGGCATCGTAGTCGCGACCGCCTTCGGCTGCTCCGTATCCGGCGAAGTGTTTCATGCAGGCGAGAATGTGTTCGGGCGACCCGATATAAGGCCCCTGAAAACCACGCACCTGCGCCGCGGCCATGGCCGAGCCGAGGAAGGGATCTTCACCCGCGCCTTCCACCATGCGACCCCAGCGGGGATCACGCGCAATATCCACCATGGGTGCGAAAGCCCAGTTGATGCCCACCGAACTGGCTTCCCGGGCGGCGATGGTCTGGGCCTTTTCGGCGACTGGGGGATCCCAGGAAGCAGCCATGCCGATCGGCACCGGAAAGATGGTGCGGAAGCCATGAATGACGTCGAAACCGAAGATGAGCGGAATGTGGAGGCGCGATTTCTCGACAGCAATGTGCTGGAGATGATTGATGACAGCCGGGTCAGTGACGAAGAGGAGCGAGCCCAGTTCACCTCTTGCGATGGGCTCTTCCATCGGCCCCGGTGGTCCGAAGACGAATTGCTGGCTGAGCTGGCCGATCTTTTCCTCAAGGGTCATCTGCTTGAGAAGCGCCGCCACTCTGTCGTCGACCTTCTGATCTGACTCCGCCGATGCAGTGCTGGCGGGTCCATTGCCAGGCGCGGCATGGATGATACCGCAGCTAAGAGAGGCGGCAAGAGCATATGCGAATAAATTGACAGCAAAGGATTTCAGGGACCGGGGACGAATAGGCAAACTTTCATGCTCCTTCAGGGGCTGGGATAACCAGAACTTCCGCTCTGAAGGGTACTTGAAGTGAGGGTTGCTCGTGAAGAGATTAAATTCCAGTGTGCGCTGGATTCGTCAGAGTCACCGGATGAAACCTCAGACAGGCTTCTGATCTGTGCGAGTCTGCCGGTCCGTCCACGCCGTCTTTATTTTTTCGTACTTTGCCTGCAGCTCATCCAGCTCAAGATCGCTCAGATTTTCAATATCGATCATCTGATCGCGGGCCTTGTCGATTGCCCGAATCAACTCATTCAACTTCAGGTTGATGGCGCGCGCATCCCGGTTTTGCGTGTTCTGGATCAGGAATACCATCAGAAACGTCACGATGGTGGTGCCTGTATTGATCACTAACTGCCAGGTGTCGGAATAGTGAAAGA
>DATAQX010000030.1:0-4052 GCA_036264455.1 Silvibacterium sp.
TACGCCATTACCTGAGGGAATCAAAGATGTGACCTTTACGATTCTCATTACCGAAAAGTGGTTTCCAGGCACTCCCGATACCGCCCCGGCAGGTTCTTCGACCAGGTAGGCTCCGCCTGCTCGCTGACGGCGACACCGACGGGCCTCAGTGACAGTGGCCCCAGCGTTTTTCTAATAGTTGACAAGAATCGCCCGCGGCATCCAGACTCTCCGCATGCGATTGCCTGTCATCTGTCTTGCAGTAAGTGCCCTATTATGTCTGCCGTGCCGGGCGCAGGTACCGGTCTTCCACGTAACTCCGGTCCAAAGCTCCATAAGGTTCAATGTGAACTCTTCGAAGCCCATCACTGGCGATTTCGACAAATGGAACGCGACCTTGACCTTCACGTCACGCGACGCCACGTCCGGCGTGCTGAACGTCGACATTCAGGCAGCGAGTGTGCACACTGCAAACGGCAAGGACGACGACAAGCTGAAGAGTAAGGACCTCCTCAACGTCCAGGAGAACCCGGTGATTTCCTTCAAGTCCACCAAAATAGTCCAGACTGGTAAAACAACCTTCGACGTTGTCGGGATGTTTACCATGCGCGGCGTTTCGAAGCCGGCGACTCTGAATCTTGTGATCGCCGACCAAAGTAAGACCTCGGGATATGTCCAGGGAACCTTATCCTTCGACCGTAGGGATTACGGCATGACGAGCAGCGGCAGAAGCGATAACTCCGTCGAGGTCGATCTGAACCTCAAGGTAGAGCAGGTGAGTGGGCCGGAATTGGTCCGCAAAAGGTTTTGATAAGAACAGCGATCTTCGACGGAATCTCTTACCGCAGAATGGCATCTAAGACTGCTGAGATTTGACTTTGCTGACACTTCGGATCCTTGCCATTCTTGCGCTTGGCCTAATGTGTGGAAGCGAGCTGAACGTGGGGGCGTTTGCCCATCCCACATTCAACCGTCAGCCATTGGAAGTACATATACCCATGCGCTCGTCATTCGCAGTATTGTTTGGCCGTGTGATGCCATTTTGGATGGCCGGCTCAGCCCTGCTGAATCTTCTCCTGCTGCTCCCCTTCGAACGTCTAAGCGACTTTTCATGGCGTCTCGCTGCAATTGCACTGGCCATTCAGGTCCTCGCGATCTTGTTTTCGCTCGTCGGCCCTGTGCCCATCAACAATCGAATGAAGAAATGGACGCCAAACTCTCTTCCAAGCGACTGGAGAGAACAGGAGCGCCGCTGGGATCTCTATCACTGGTTGCGAACCTGCGGCCTGATTGCAGCCTTCGCAATCCTCGTCCTCAGTGTTGGATAGTGGGTACCGCAATTACTACAATCACCCGGGCATGGGCTTAACGGATGCGGAAGTCGGCGCGGCAGCCGCGGTCCACCCAGAGGCCGCGACGGTCGACGCCCCAGGTGGCGTCGCGGACACAGGGCGAGCCGCTGATCTGGCGGGCGAGTTCCACATTACGGCGACCACCGATGTCACACCAGCTCTTCCTGCCATTGTTGGAGGAGCACGTGACGATGCGCGGGGGCGGCGGTCCCGGTATGCCCCCCGCAACTAAAAACTCGGCGCGGCAGCCACGGTCCACCCAGAGGCCGCGACGGTCAACGCCCCAGGTGTCGCCGCGGACACAGGGCGAACCGCTGATCTGACGAACGAGGCGAACGTTGCCGGTACCGCCGACGTCACACCAGTTTCTTCTGCCATTATTGGAGGAGCAGGTGATTCGCTGAACTGCGGGATTGGAGTTTCTCTGGAAGGCTGCGCCGGCCGGATAGCTTACGAAGCAAGCCGCCGCGATGGCTGCGGTTGCGAGAAGCAAACGAAGTTTTGATGTGGGTTTCATTTTGCCTCTCGGACTGAATTTGTTTTGGAAACAATAGTCAACTTCACGAAAGGTATTTCTTCGGAGTAAGACTATAGCGACGCGATTGCGGTTTGTCGAATGCGAATACCGTCAGGAAAGCGCATGCAGGAATGAAGGAGAAGGGGGAGGACGGGACAGAACAGGGATAGATCAAACCGCCTGCGAAGTAGATGGCCGACTATTCCACACAACCCGGTAGAATAGAAATAGAGACACAAAAGGCCCGGCTCTAACCGCCGGGCCTTTCCATTTCGGGAAAATGTCTCGTATTGCCACGAATTTTCTATGGTGTAAACGCTATGATTTCTATTAGATACCCCTAAGCCCTTTATTATGTATCAGTGACGGACAACCTGTCAGTTAAGTTAATTAGAATGAATTAGTTGCGAAATCCGAGAAAAAAGAGGGGGAGGGGTACCCGTCAGTTCAACGTCATATACGTTGTATAGCGCTCGTCGGCAATCGCCGTGAACGGCAAAAACCGAAGCGAGCCGGAAGCGGTCTGCGCCTGCCAGGAAGCCTTGCCTGGATCAGTAGCAGACACCGGACTGGCTGCCAGCAACTGTTGGCGTGTGACCTTCGGGGACTCCTCCGTCACCGCGAAGAGCACCAGCGGTCCCCTTACCAGCGCCACCGTATCTGGATGCTCCGGATCGATCGCCTCGAGCCGCATCGGCATCGGCAGTTCTAGCTCGATGTGGTCGCCATCCTTCCACCGGCGGCGAAGGGTGGCAAAGCCCGCGCTGATCGGTGCCGAGGACGGAGCACCATTCACGCGGATCGTATGGGTCAATGCCCAGGCGGGGATGCGCAGGCGCATTGCGAATTCACTGGGACGCGAGGCGCGGAGCGTCATCCCGATCTTCCCATCGATCGGATATTTACCGCCCTGGGTCAATGTGAGCTGGGCGCCGTCGGCCGCTGTCCACTTGAGCGTTGAGGGCAGGTAGAGATTGACATAGACGCCGGCGGGGTCGTGGAAATAAGTGAGGATGCGGTAATCGGCGGCGACCTGGGGCAATGTGCCGGAGCAGCAGGGCCATGCATCGGGATGGTAGACCTTGCTGCCGGAGAAATTGTAGTCAGAGTAATAAAAAGCGTGGCCGTCCGGCTCCAGGCGTTTTGCGCCGAGCACAGTGTTGTAAAGCACCCGTTCCATGCTGTCGCCGTAGCGGGCGTTGCCGGTGACACGCAGCAGGTAGCGCGTCAGCTTGAAGTGGGCGTAGCTGCCGCAGGGCGTTTCGAAGCTGTTATGCGTGCCGGTGAGGCTGGCGTACATCTTGCCGCTGCCCGGAGCCGAGAAGCTTTCATTCGGCCCCCAGCCGCCGGTGGCGAAGCTCTGCGTCGCCGTGATCATGTCGAAGGCATTCGTGGCGGCACGCAGATGCTTCTGACTGCCGGTGGCGATGTAGGCCTGCATTGCCGAGCTTAGCGAGTTGCAAAAGCTGTAGGCGTGATGGTCGGCGAGGACGTTCCTGTTCTCCGAGAGAGGATCGAACCAGGTCTCATCGAGCAGATAGCGCCCGGCCATCTGCCGGTAGCGCTCGC
This sequence comes from Silvibacterium sp., assembly GCA_036264455.1. Lineage (GTDB taxonomy): Bacteria > Acidobacteriota > Terriglobia > Terriglobales > Acidobacteriaceae > Silvibacterium. The sequence continues at coordinate 3,418 of DATAQX010000030.1, forward strand.
CTGCGCCGCGCTCCCATGCAAGGTAGAGGTTCTCCGGCATGGTGTAGTACTCGTCCCAGCAGTAGTCGTCGGTGGTGTTGTCGCCGACCGAGGCCCGCCAGCGCCGCTGTGGCTCGTCGCGATCGAGCGCGTGGGGTGGAAGGTGCTGCTCGGCGGCATCGGTCGTGCGGTCGAGCAGGGTGAAGGCTTGCGGAGTATTCCCGAACTGATGAGCATCGATCAGGCCAATGACCATCTTGTCGTAGTCGTAGCCGGGAAAGCGGAAGTTGGCGTAGAAGCGCGGAGAGATGGCCGAAGAGTAGAGATCGAGCAGCCGCTGAACCTTCGCCCGGGTCCGAACGTCGCCGTTCACTGCGTACCCGCGCGAAAGAGCGGAGATCCACTGGCCGAAGCAATGGGCGGGGGCGAATCCGTTGCCGCCGCCCTCGGTTTTGATCAGCGGCACCTCGTCGTACCATCCGCCAAGGTTTGGACCGGGCGCGGGCAGACCAGCACGGATGCGCCACGGCTTGAGCAAGCTGTCGTCGTTGAGGGACAGGAGCACTGATTGAGTCTGCTCGAACTGCGTTTGGGCCGGGCCGGGAGCCAACTCGACGTCTCCGTAGCCGAATTCGCTCAGAGGGGGCGGCGCGTCA